>JAEWBS010000142.1 GCA_023391005.1 Bacillota bacterium
CATGCTTAAACATTTTACTTATGAGAGATACTATAAGTTAGCAAATAACGGAAGGAAGGTTCGCCTTGGAAAAGTTTATTATAAAAGGCGGTCGCCCCTTAAGTGGAGAAGTTATGATCAGCGGTGCCAAGAATGCTGCCGTCGCAATTATTCCGGCGACAATTCTGGCCAAGGGCTGCTGTGTGATTGAAAATGTTCCCGACATCAGCGATGTTGAGATCCTGCTCGAAATTCTGACCCATCTCGGCGCAAAAACCCGCCGCCTTACCCGCGATACGCTTGAAATAGACACTTCCGCCGTTGATTGCAACGAGGTACCCTACGAGTTTGCCAGAGCGATGCGGGCGTCCTACTATTTTCTCGGCGCGCTGCTCGGACGCTGCAATGAGGCAAACGTCTCGATGCCGGGTGGCTGCAACTTCGGCGTCCGGCCGATAGACCAGCACCTCAAGGGCTTTACGGCGCTTGGGGCCGAGGTCACGGTCGACGGCGGTATGATCCGCGCGGTCGCCAACCGCCTGACCGGCGCGCACATCCACTTTGACGTGGTCAGCGTGGGCGCGACGGTCAACGTTATGATGGCTGCCGTCAAGGCGCACGGCGTTACAATTATGGAAAACGCCGCCAAGGAGCCGCACATCGTCGACTTGGCGAACTTTTTAAACTCGATGGGGGCCGATATCCGCGGTGCCGGTACCGACGTTATCAAGGTACACGGCGTTGACATGCTGCGCCCGAGCACCTATTCGATTATCCCCGATCAGATCGAGGCGGGCACCTATATGGTGCTGGCGGCGGCGACCGGATCGGATCTGCTGATTAAAAACGTCATCCCCAAGCACTTGGAGTCGATCAGCGACAAGCTGTTGGCGGCGGGCGCCATTGTCGAGGAGCTCGACGACGCCATACGGGTCACGGGGCAGACGGTTCTTAACAAGGTCAATGTCAAAACGCTGCCGCATCCGGGCTTTCCGACCGATATGCAGCCGCAGATCACCGCCATGCTCTGCCGCGCCTGCGGTACGAGTATCATCACCGAGGGCGTGTGGGAAGGCGGCCGGTTCAAATATATCGACGAGCTCAAGCGCATGGGCGCCAATATCTCGGTCGACGGCAAAATGGCGGTCATCGAGGGCGTTTCCCGCCTGACCGGCGCACCGGTTAAGGCGACCGATTTGCGCGCCGGGGCGGCGCTCGTCATCGCGGCACTCGCCGCCGAGGGCGTCACTGAAATTGAAGATATCGAGCATATCGAGCGCGGCTATGAGAAGATTGTTGAAAAGCTCATACAGATCGGCGCGGATATCAAAAAACAGATCACGCCCGATTCGGACGTGATTCGGCCCGCGCAGTAGCTGTTTGACGCTGGGGCTATCCCCGAGATTTGGGGATAGCCGTTTTTGTTTTATTTTATCCCGGTTAAACGGACTGTTCGGATGCGGATAAGTTTAACCGTGTGCAAGCAAGATGATTTGATCGATCCGGGTAATAAGTTGCCCTGCTGTAAAGGGGAGATTCCATTGGCGAAATTTTGCGTGCTGGCCTCGTCAAGTGCGGGCAACAGCACCTACATATCCTGCGCGGCGGGCGCGCTGCTCGTCGACGCGGGCATCAGCTGCCGCAGAATTGTCAACGCCATCGCCGAAATAGGCGAATCGGCGTCGGAGCTGAAAGCGGTGCTGATCACCCATGAGCACACCGACCATATCAAAGGTCTGTGCAATTTGGTCAAGAAAACGGGCGCCGTTGTCTATGCCACCGGGCCGGTGCTTGAATTTATTGCAGCGAATAATCATGTTCCGGCGGGCGCGACGCTGGTGGAGGTCACGGCCCAACCGTTTGAGGCGGCGGGTATGCGAGTGCAGGCGTTTGCGACGCCACACGACAGCGCCGCCAGCGTCGGCTATCGCCTGACGCTGCCCAATGAGCAGACCGTCGCCGTCGCAACCGACTTGGGCGAAATTACCGACGAGGTCGCGCAGGGCGTTATGGGCTGCCGAACCGTATTGCTGGAGGCGAATTACGACCCTCAGTTGCTGCGCATGGGGCCGTACCCGTGGTTTTTAAAGCAGCGCATCGCGTCGCGCAACGGACATCTTGAGAATGCGCATTCAGCGGCGTTTGCCGCGGCATTGGTAGAATCGGGAACGGCGCAGTTGTTTTTGGGCCATCTTTCGCGGGAGAATAATAATCCGGCGTTGGCGGAGCAGACGGTGGCGGCGGCGTTGGCCGAGCACGGCGCGCGGCGCGGCGTCGATTTTGAATTGGATGTTGCCCCGTACGATTGCGCTTCGCGCCTCGTGCGTTTTTAGCCGTTAGAATTAAAGTTTTTGGTCAAGCTTTTATCGAAAAGCTTGTGGGGTTCGGGGTGAAACCCCGCGTACTTTCGTGCTTAATTGAAAAAGGCGCAGGAAGGGGAGGAAAAACAGTCCGGGGGACTGTTTTTCCGTGGGGAAACCCCCGCAAGGGGTTTCCCTATGCCGCCATGAGGGCGGCATCCGTGCTTCGACCTTTAGATTTTTGCTTTTGTGCGGTAGCGAGAGCGTGTGGACATGCCCGTTCTCAGCCCCTACCGTACTCGGCGGCGAGCGCTTGTGCTTATGCAGCCCCCTTCTTGACAGCCGTTATAAAATGGTCAGTGTATTATTGCGCTGACTGACGCGCAGGAACGGCCCCACCCCCGGCGCTTGCATGTTCTGCGGAACATGCGGGCATCTTCCACTACGTTACAGATGCGAAGCGCCTCGCGGGCGGGACGCTGTCCCCCGCGTGCCCCCTTGCCCTCCGGTGGGATTTTGGAACGGCAGGGTTTGAGGGCTTAAACGGTTGTTGACTATATGCCCCACGTGAGTACGTTACCTACCCACCCAGCGTCCAGCAATGTTTATTTTGTGCTGTGCGCCACCTTCTAAATAACGCCCACCAAGCGTGTTTGCGTGTTGCATGATGCAAAGTATGCTGCGGGCGCATCACGGCGATTTATTTTTCACTTTTTATAGGAGCTTCTTATGCGCAACATTCGTCTTATCACGATCGGCAGGCTTAAAGAGCCGTATCTGACGCAGGGCTGCGCCGAATATTTAAAGCGCCTGTCGGCCTATGCCAAGATTCAGGTTATTGAGCTGGACGAGGTTCGGCTGCCCGAGCGGCCTTCGGCGGCGCAGATCGACGCGGCGCTGGCTGCCGAGGGCGAGAAAATTCTCGAAAAGGCCAAGGGCAGCGCACTCATCACGCTGTGCATCGAGGGGGACATGCTCTCCTCCGAGCAGCTTTCGGCACGGCTTGACACGCTCGAAACAGCGGGCAGCAGCGCCTTTTCGTTTGTCATCGGCAGCTCGTTTGGGCTGCATGACAGCGTCAAGCGGGCGGCGGCGCTGCGGCTGTCGTTCTCGCGTATGACCTTTCCGCATCAGCTCATGCGGCTTATGCTTTGCGAACAGCTTTACCGCGCCTGCTCCATCTCGGCAGGCGGGAAATATCATAAATAACGCGCCCAAGTCAAAAGGAGGAAGCAGCATGATTCCATCAGACAGCAGATTGACGACCACACCGATCGGGGCGGCGGCCTTTACGCGCCGCGGAGACACGGCAGTGACGTGGCTTGGCGGCGCGGGCTTTTTGATCAATTGCCGCGGGACGATCATCCTCATCGACCCGGTGCTCTCTCTCTCGCCAGATCAGGCGGGATGCAGCGAGGTGGGGCTCAAGCTTAAAATCGCGTTGCCGATGCTCGCACAGGATCTGCCGCGCGTCGACTACGTGCTCTACACCCACTCGGACAGCGACCACCTCGGCCCGATAACAGCGCCGGTGCTCGCGCAAAAGGGCGCGAAGCTTTTTGGCACCTACCGTGTCTACCACGCGTTGACCCAGCTTGGCGTCAGCCCGCAGCAGGCGTTTGTCTGCCGCGAGGAGGAATCGTTTGACCTTGGCGGCGGCATCACCGTGGAGGTTACCCCTGCCGACCACCCGTGGCAGCTCAAGGACTTAAAGCGCGGCGGCAGGCCGTTTCGCGCCGGGGAGTGCTGCGGCTACATCCTCAATACGCCGGATGGGCGGCTGTTCTTCCCGGGCGACACCCGCCTGATGGAAGCGCACTTGCGCATTAAAAACATCGACCTGCTGGCGCTGGATGTTTCGATGTGCGAGTACCACCTCAACCACACGTCGGCGGCGGTGCTAGCTAATAATTTGCCCGAGGCATGGCTGTTCCCGCTGCATTACGGCACCTACGATTCGCCCCAGCCCGCCCACCACGGCGACCCGCGCGACGTGTTTAAAACCGTTGCCGACGGTGATCGGCGCGGCCTGTTGCTACCTCCGGGCGAGTCGTTTGTGCTCAAAAAAATGTAAACAGCGGTGCTTGCGCCGCAAGCTTTTGGCCCGGGCTTGACCAGGCACTTTAAATTCACGACACCCCGCCGGGTCATTACCGGCCTTTTGCAGCAGTTTGATTTATACTCGGTTTAATATCGTCATCTTGCTTGCATGCGGTTGAACATCAAGGAAGCCCCAGTATCCGAATAATAAGGTCAGCCGCGATAGATAGACTACGCCTGAAATGAGGGAACATCTTTTGAATCTGATACAACAACTGGCTCAGGAACTCTCGCTGCGCGAAAGTCAGGTCGAAAGCGCCGTCAAACTGCTCGACGAGGGTAACACGGTGCCATTCATCGCCCGTTACCGCAAAGAGGTGACCGGCTCGCTCGACGACACACAGCTGCGCGATCTTGAGGATCGCCTGACCTACCTGCGCAATCTCGATAAGCGCCGTGAAGAAATCCGATCCTCCATCGAGGGGCAGGGTGCTTTGACCGAGGAGTTGGCGGCGGCTATAGGCGCCGCCCAAACCCTCTCGGCGCTCGAAGACCTCTACCTGCCCTACAAGAAAAAGCGCCGCACCCGCGCCATGATGGCAAAGGAAAAGGGCCTTGAGCCGCTGGCGCTCAAGTTCTTTGAGCAGACCGGCGCGGCACTGCCCGAGGCGCTGGCCGCGCCGTTTG
>JAEWBS010000143.1 GCA_023391005.1 Bacillota bacterium
TCAGGTTGGAAAACAGCACCTGCCCAACCATGGTGCCGATGCTCGAAACAGGAAACTTGGAACCGGCGATAAAATGCTCCGGCCCCACCTGCTCAACCATATATTCGAGCTGACGATGAACATCCAGCCCGGAGGTCTGAACATGGAGATTGGGGCACTCCCGCAAAAGCTTTATCAGCGTCCAGGTGGTGCGCTGGAATCCGTCGGCCAGAACAATGGGCAACTTAGGGAATTCCTTGGCCAGCTCATACAGCTTCGGCCAGTCCGGCTCATCACGGCGGTTGGGCGAAAATTCGACTGCCACCGGCATGCCGCGGCGCTCAAACTCCGCAAGGTAATCGCCGTAAAACCATGTTGTAAAGGCGTAACGGGTCGCCTTGGCGGGATTGCCGACCGACGACGGAAACAGGCGAACCGCCTTTGCACCTGCCGCTTCCATTTTGTCGACATACGCTTTGGGCGTGCAGGCCATGGCCTCTTCGCTGGGGACGACCACCCAAGTGGGAATCATCTGCGGGGTATCCGCGCCCAGTTCCGCCATCAATAGATCGTTGCCATAGTCGGCGTCATAGGTGTTTGCAAGAATATGATATGGCGCGGACTGGGCAATATGGTTTCGCCGCAGTTCCGACAGCAGCTGCGCCTTATCCATCCATACACCGATAAAGGGAACCGGCGGGCGGCCGAAGCTCACCGCAAAATCCAGAAATTCAAGCGCTGTAATCTCCTCGCTAAAATCTTGTTTGATCATCTGAGTATCCCTCTTTCAAGAAATTCAAACGGCGGCTCACCGGTCTGTCCGGTAGCGTTTCACTTTATCCCAATCCAAGCTGACGCCAAGGCCCGGGCGATCCACCGCAAGAGCACAGCCATCCTGCACCGGCAGCGTTTCGGCAATGATATCATCCTCAAAATACAGGTTACCGATGATATCGCTCGGATGGTCGATATGGGGCGCGGCAATGCCCAGATGCAGCTCGGCAGCAGTGCCGATGCCAAACTCCGGCATACTGCCGATGCAGAAGCCAACCCCCGCAATATCGCAAAGGTTTGCGATTTGCATGGCCCGGTATAGGCCGCCCGATTCGCTGACGTACACATTGAAAATATCGCCCGCATTGGCGCGGATGGCGCTGAGTGCGTCCACCGGATCCCAGATGCTCTCATCGAGTATCAGCGGAATCGGGCAACGCGTGCGCAGGGTTGCGAGCTTATCCAGCTCGTGGGGCGCAAAAGGCTGCTCAATCGAAAGTACGCCGAGCGCTGCCAGCTGGTCTGCAACTCTGAGCAGTGTCTTTTCGTCACGCCAGCCCATATTGGCATCCACACGGATGCCAAGCTGCGGCCCAAAACGCGCTCGAATAGCCCGCACAGCCTCAATATCGCCTTCAAAATCAAGCCCCACCTTGACCTTGACTGTGCGAAAACCGGCCTTTACATGTGCTTCAACCTGCGCGACGCGTTCTTCGACAGTCCCCATCGAGATGGAATGAGAGAGCGCAATCCGCTCCCGCCGCTTGCCGCCCAACAGCTGATAGACTGGCATGTTCTTGTTTTTACCGACCAGATCATACATCGCCATCTCGATACCGGCCTTCAGGCAAAGCGCGTTTTTGCTCCACGCCACCGCTTTGTCCATTTTGGCCAGTGCCTCTGTAATGTTAAAGATCTCCACGCCTGTAACAGCGTCGGCAAGCTTTTGGCCCAATCCTCTGACGAGGCCGCTGCCACAGCTGTCCCAGATGGAGGATACCTCACCCAGACCGACGCTGCCGTCCTCGGCATACATCAACACAATGGCGGCATCTCCGAAGGGGTTATTGCCCAGCGCGGTTTTCCACTGACCGCCCTTGGAACCGCGTTTAGGAACCTTTATAGGAATATAATCAATTTTAGAAATTTTCATACGCCGTTTCCTTCCAGCGCGCCGTGGTCTCCACCGCGCGCCGCTATTATGAAATTGAATGCAAGTGTTTTAAGACTATAGGTACAGAGCGCCGCCCGGTCCAAGCGGCAGTCCAAGCAGGAACCAGATGCTGAAAAGAATGGTCCAGGCCAAGCCATAGAACAACGTATAGGGCATCAGCAGCGACATCAGCGTACCCATACCGGCGTCTTTGTCGTAGTTCTTGACCAGACCCAGCATCAGCGCAAAATAGGCCATCAGCGGTGTAATCGCGTTGGTGGTTGAGTCGCCGATGCGGTAGACCATCTGAGTCAGCGCCGGAGAATAGCCCAGCATCATAAACATGGGTACGATAATGGGCGCCAGCAGCGAGTACTTGGCGTTCGCACTCGGAATGAGAAGGTTCAAAAGCGCACAGACCAAGATGAGAACCAGCATCAGCGGCAGCCCGCCAAAACCGCTCTCTTTAATGACGTTGGCACCCGAGATCGCGGCGATGATACCGAGATTGCTCTTGGTGAACCAGTCGGTAAACTGGCCGGCAAAGAAGCAGAGTACCGCAAAGGGGGCGACGTCGCGCAGGCCCTTGGACATGGCGGCTCCGAAAGCTTTACCGTCTGGAATGGTGCCGACAACCCGCCCGTAGACGGCGGCCGGGATGGCGATAAACAGCAGCATGGCCGTCACAATGGCGCCCAGCTGCGTGCCGCTGGCAACAAAAACATTCAAGCCGTCGGCGTTTCGCAAAAATCCCCAAGAAGGAAGACATCCTATCAGGAAGATGGCAATCATAATCAACACCGTCAAACTGGCCGCTTGCATGCCTTTTTTCTGGGCGGGTGTCGCCTGATAGGCGCTTAAGTCAGCCGACTTGATATCGGCAGCACCGCGAGAAGCATCCCATGCGCCCATGTGCGGCTCTAAAATTTTGTCGGTGACAAAGGTTGCCACAAGGGTTAGAACGACGCAAGCCGCAATAATGAAATACCAGTTGGCGGTAGGCAACACCACTGCGTTCGGATCGATAATCTGCGCGGCCGCCTGCGAGGTCGCAGCCATACGGGCGTCGGAAATGCCGATCAGCAGATTGGCCGCAAGGCCGCAGCCTACCGACGCGTATGCGCAACACATGCCAACGATGGGGTTGCGCTTTACGGCTGCGAACAGCATGGCGGCCAAAGGCGGCAGCATGACAAAGCCGATGTCGGACATAAAATTTGACATGACGCCGATAAATACAACCATCATCGTCAGCCACCGGCCCCGCACCTTGGAGCCCAGCCGGATAAATACCGTTTCCAGCAGGCCGGACTGATCCATAATACCCACCGCTAAAAACAGCGGCATTGCGATGGCGAACGGTGCAAACTTGGAATAGTTCTGATAAGTATTGCTGATCATATACTGAATGCCGGACGGGCTAAGCAGATTAAACACCTTGACCATATCGCCGCTGGTTGGGTTTTTTACGCTCCAGCCCAATAGGCTGCCGATTAGCGAGAAGACGGTCACGGCGGCCGTGAGAACCGCAAAAATGATCACTGGGTCGGGCAACTTATTACCTGCTTTTTCCACTCCATCCAAAAAACGTTCGAACAGGCTCTTTTTCCTTAAAATCTGCTTTTCTTCCACTTGATTTCCCATAATAACCCTCCTTCTGAATGATCACACGCGAATATACTACAAAACGAGAAGCTTCTTCGGCCCTGCCTCCTTTCTGACCAATTCCCGCATTCTAACTTTCTGTTTTTCTACAAAACGAACTGTTTGTTATATCTTGATTATAGCGCGCTATTTTAAGAAATCAACCGGTTTTAGAAGATTCTAAGCCATCTTTTGCATTTTTGTTAATCTTTAATATATTATTTTTTAATAATTATTCAAAACATAAAAAATAAACGCCCCTACAGTAACGGGGGCGTTTATTTCTTATTAATTATATCGGCGCCGCGCTAAGGCTTTAACGCCATGCGCTTATATGCCGGGAGCAATTTATATATTTTAGTCCTCTACGCATGGGGAGTCTGACTCGCAAACCAATATTTACGCGTGAGGGCGAGCGCGCTACAGCCCACAGCGATACTTTGCGCGCCGATGAAAGCGGCCTTGGCCGCAAGTCAGGACTGGCCGGGCAGCCGGTCGGCCTCTTGTGTGACGCAGAGATTTTTTGCTTCCTCAAGGTAGCTATACAGCGTATATTTTGAAACCTGAAACGCCTGACAGAGCAGTACGCTCGCCTTTGATATCTTAAATACACCCTTGTTATTCAGGTATTCCAATGCCTGAATCTTTTCAGCCTTGTTCATCAGCGACATTGGTTTGTTTATCATCTGTTCGCACTGGGCCATATAGTATTGCAGCACATCATCCACGTTCTCAAACGGAACATCTTCTTCCTTCATGGTGGAAAGGACCGGCGTACTGTAACGGACGAAATTCTGCAGGGCGTTCTGCGCGAAGATAAAATCCGTCACCTCAAGATTGAGGCAGACCGATCCGATAATTTTATTGTTTTCGTCACTGATCAGCGTTGTACAGGACTTAAAGATCTGCCCGGTACGGCCATCGGTTCCTGTAAAGAAATAAATACGGCTGTCTCGGTACTGGTCAATATCCTCGCCGCTTTTAGAAATCATCGCCCCCCGGGGCGGGCCGCCAATACCGCGGCCGCTGACTTTTCCGTTGATGATATGCGTGATGCTATGCTCAAACCCTTTACGGAAATCATGGATGACAATCTCACATTTGTCGCCGAGGAACTGCTGAAGGCCCTCCGCAAAACGAATAAAAAAATCGAAATCTATGCGCTTTTCCAGTTCCATACCTTCTTTGCACCAAGCCTTTCTGCTACCGCCCGGCGCCCTCCCTCTGTTCTGATATATCGGCGTGTAAACTCTTTGCCGAATTAAATATAAAATTAATATAACACAATCTTACTGAGATTTCCAGAATTTTTTATGATGATTGTTTGTTGACCAGCCAAAATGACTGTTTGGCCGCTGCATTTAATCCGATTCTTCCAAATTCTATCAATAGGCCACACGCGCCACACCGATCTGTTCGTATAACACCTAACGCATTTTAAAGCAGAATGTACGGATGCACCCGGTTTGCAAACCACCGATGTAAAGCTAAAGGGCTTGCCGCCCACACATTGGGGGCAGCAAGCCCTAAAGGCCGCTATTTGATGTTTGCCGGATTTATACGGCCAAATATTTTCAGAAAAAAGCGTCGATAGCGCCATAGAGCTCGGGGTAATATTCCGCCTCGTAGTTGGGGTAACAGACATAATCGGCGACGATCTCGGCAAACCACTCCTGAATGCTCACCGTCGAGTAGAGGCTGCCCTCTTGGCTTTGATAAGTGGGATATTCCTCCCAAAGTGCGATCCAGTCAGAATCGGAGGCAGTCATAAAGGTGCCGTAGCCGGCGGAAAGACCCAGCTTCCAGTCCAGATTATGTCCCAGTTCATGGGCCAGCGTACGCACATAAGTATCCTCGTGGCCGCTCCACGCCTCGATATAGATATCCCCGGTCGTGACAAACATGCCGATGGCATCGGCGCTAGCATTCGCGGCGACATTGCGGATGTCCGAAACAATGTAGATGGTTCCCGAAAATTTATCCAGCAGCAGATCAGGAATACCCGCCAGCGCATCGGCGATGTCAGACAGGGTGTCTTTGCTGACTTTGGAATCAAACAATCTAATGGGAATACCTTTGTAAGCCGTGCTCGCCAAAGACGCATCGCGCGATATCGAAGGCCCCTCATGGCGAATATCCGGCGCAATCAGGCCGCTTTGTCGGGTAGCTTCCTTCAACCGGCGGGCCTGCTCCTGCGCCTGCTCAGATGCCTGTGGCAAGGGCGGCCTTTGCATATCGGTCGAAAACCGAGTCGCCTGCCGGGTATCATTCACCGGCCACTGCCGCCCGGCTTGCCCGACCTGCGCGAATAAACCGGGGTGATTTTTAGCACCGGCCGCATAGGCCGTTATCTGAGAGCCAACCAGCAACGACAACGCAATTGCCACAGCAAGGAAACTTCGCACCATATGCTTCATAAGCGTCTTAATCTCCTTCATTTTTCACATATCCGCCATTCAAAGATTTAGCGATAATTTATAGTTTAACGCCTGATATTGAAGGCTTCTAAAAAGTCTGGAGATAATAGGGTGAAATTCTTCCGCTTAAGATACGCAAAACGCGCATCAACCGCTGAGCCGTTGCGCGTTGTGTTTTGGGTTAATAAAATAGAGCTAAGGTCTGGTTTAATCAGAATATTTCAGACCTATCCGCCTGCATTCGCCTGCAAGTTTACCGCCTTTACAGGTCATACTCCTTGATTTTGTATTGCAGTGAGCGCTCGCTGATACCCAAGCTTTCAGCGGTTTTGCGGCGATTGTAATCATGCGCCTTTAGGGCCAATATCAGCATCTTTCGCTCCACCTCCTTCATCGTCTCGTTCGAGTAGATTCGGATATATCCCTCCTTGTCCTCTTCGGTTACCTTGGGACGATATTGGAGGTTGAGCGCGTCGGACGTGATGGTGTCTCCTGTGCAAAGCAGCACCGCCCGCTGCATGATATTTTCGCACTCCCGCACATTGCCGGGAAAATCATACCGACGCAGCTGTGCCATCGCCTCCTGGTTGATGCCGGTCACCCGTTTGCCGTAGGCGGCGGCATATTTCCTGATAAAGTAAGGTACCAAGTGGTTTAAATCGTCGATCCGCTCCCGTAAAGGCGTCGCGGAAATGTTGATGACGTTAATCCGGTAATAGAGATCACGGCGAAAATGCCCGACAGCAATTTCCTGCTCTAAGT
This sequence comes from Bacillota bacterium, assembly GCA_023391005.1. Classification (GTDB taxonomy): domain Bacteria; phylum Bacillota; class Clostridia; order Oscillospirales; family Ruminococcaceae; genus Yanshouia. Next base: position 6,730 of record JAEWBS010000143.1, read on the forward strand.
TCCGGTTGGTTGCACAGACGACCCGCACATTCACCCGGATGGCGTCCCCGCCGATTTGGCGTACCTCGCCCTCCTGTAAAAAGCGCAACAGCTTGGATTGCAAACGCGGCTCCATCTCGCCAATCTCGTCGAGAAACAGGGTGCCCCCGTCCGCCTTGCGGATAAGCCCCGGCTCATCCTTAGCCGCCCCGGTGAAGGCCCCTTTCTTATAGCCGAACAGCTCACTTTCCAAGAGAGATTCCGGCAGAGCGGCACAGTTGATCGCGATAAACGGTTTTTCCCGGCGGTTGCTGGAAAAATGCAGCTTTCTGGCAATCAACTCCTTGCCGGTGCCGCTCTCCCCCGTAATCAGCACCCCTGCCGCCGTGTCCTTGACCTGATTGATCAGGCGATGCGTTTCTCGCATCTGGGGGGAATCGCCAATGAGGTCATTGCGTATGACATCCTCCAGATCGTGAATCGTCTCCTGCATCGAGAGCTGCGCCGCCGCCTTTTCCAACAGCAGAAGAAGGTGGTTGGTTTGGATCGGCTTGGTGATAAAGTAAAAAGCGCCGGCGCGGATCGCCTCTACCGAGTTTTCAATCGAGGAATAGGCGGTCATGATAATGATGGCCGCCCCAGAATTAAGCGAGAGCATCCGCTTCATGATGTCAATGCCATTTTCCTTACCCAGCCGCAGATCCATCAGCACCAGAGAGATTTGCTCCCGTTCCATCAGCGCGAGCGCCCCGCTGCCGGTGGCACAGGTGTAAACCTGATAGATCTCCTCCAATGCGAAGGTCAAGGATTTAAGAATGGTTTTTTCGTCATCCACCACCAGAATCTTAATCATGCTGCCTCCTGATAGCGGTCAACCGGATGGTTGTACCGCCGTTTTCGCTTTCGGCCTGCATTGAACCGCCGTTTTCTTCAGCCATCTGCCGTGAGATAAACAACCCTAAGCCGTTGCCGCTCTGCTTGGTTGTGTAAAAAGGGTCGAATATGTAATGCATGGTTTCCTCATCGATGCCGCCGCCGTTGTCCTCAAAAGAGAGCTCCACCGTCTCCGACTTCTCAAGCGCCTGTATTCGGATATACGGCTCCGCCTTGCCGGAGAGCGCGTCAATGCTGTTAATCAAAATGTTGAGCAGAATTTGACGCAGATGGTTGCGGTCAAACAGGATAAAAATCTCCCGCGCAATATCCAGCCGCACATCGATATTGCGCAGCTGCACATGTAAAAAAGAAAGAACATGTTCCACGGCGTCCCGCAGCCGAATGAGCTCACGGTCGGGCTTGCGGGGGGCGGTATACTCGAGGAATTCTTTGATCAACGCATCAATGCGCTCAATTTCCGGCGGGATATCCTCCGCGACGGCCAGCATAAATTGAAGATTGTCGAGCTTCTGGGGAATCTGCTCGGCATAAAAACGAATGGAAGTCAGCGGATTGCGAATCTCATGCGCGATGGATGAGATAATCTTGCTCATAAATTGCAGCTTATCGTACTCCCGCAGTTTTTCCATAGCTGCCTTTTGTTTGGCGGTCTCCTCGGCGATAATTTGCTTGAGTCCCCGGTTGACCCGGTTGTAGGCAAGGGAGATCGCGATCAGCAGCAGCAGCGATCCGGCGGTGACGCCGAGCGCCAGCTGAAAACTCTCCCTCGGGCTTGTAATGGGCACGCCGAACCATTTGCGGTAGAGCTGGTCGTAGATGCCGCTTTTTTGCACCGCCTGAATGCCCGCATTGAGCGTTTCCAGCAGCTCGGTATCGTCGGGCGCCACCGCGATGGCATAGTCTCGCTGGTTAAAGGCGCTGCCCACCACCTCTACCTCGCTAGCAATATTGTGTTTGTTGCTAAAATAATTGACTACCAGCGTATTACAGACCAGGGCGTCCACTTCGCCGGCGTGCAAGGCCAGCAGCGCCATCTCGGGATTCTGGTAGGTAATAAGTACGGTTCCCTTTAATGCCTCAAACTCCTTGTTGCGTACATCGCCGTAGTCGACGCCCACCCGTTTTCCCGCCAGATCGCCAAAATTCACGATACCGGGGGTTCCGGTGCGGATATAAATTGAGTCGGTGTTTTGCACCAAGGTGTCGGTAAAGGCAAAGTGGCGTTTGCGCGCCTCGGTTACCTTCATTCCTTGAATAATATCGGCCTGTCCGTTTTCAATGGCCGCATAGGTCTTTTCCCACGGCATGAGTTCAAACTGGAATTCCAGATCAGTGATCAGGCTGATGGCCTTCATCAAATCTACGTTGAATCCCTTGTAGCTGCCATCCGTATCCACAAATTCATAAGGAGGGAAATTTTCATCCCCGGCCACCCGCAGGGGTCTGTCCGCAGCCAACGCGGTTACGGAGGTAAGCAGTACCGCAAACGCGGCCACAAAGACGCAAAACAAATGTCGCATTGAGTTCCCTCCCCCTATTTTCTCGATTATAGCACGGCGATTAAGACTCGCGCAACTGTAGCTCCTGCAAAATTTGCAGTGCAAAAATTGCAATCATTCTGATATGCCTCTATATTTTTTTAACTATCCGCGCTATTTTTGGGATATTTACACTGATTTTTCATATGGCATGAAATTTGCTATGTATATTGTGTGAACGATTTTTGAAGGGAGGCTTCATACGGCGAACAGCAAAATTCGGGCTATGGATACGAGGGTATTTAATTATGATGGGGAGGGCACAAAATGAAAATTGAGATAATCGAGAACGTCCTGAACTTTAACGCCGATCTGGTGATGACGGTGGCAATGGCGGCAGTATTGTTGATTTTGGGCTACTTTATTAAAAGCAAGGTCAAGTTTTTAGAAAAATATTGCATACCCGCCGCTGTTGTGGGCGGATTTCTCTTCATGCTGATCACCTGGGCCGGTAAGAGCTCGGGAGCGTTTGTGTTTAACTTTACGACCACCTTTCAAGCGCCTTTTATGCTGGCCTTCTTTACGACCGTCGGTCTTGGGGCAAGCCTCTCTCTGCTGAAAAAGGGCGGCATTCTGCTGGTCATTTACTGGCTGGTGGCGGGTTTTGTTTCAATTTGCCAGAATGTCATCGGCGTGGGACTCTCAGGTATCACCGGCCTGCAGCCCTCCTATGCTCTGCTCTGTAGCGCCATCACCATGATCGGCGGACATGGCGCAGGCGCCGCCTATGGCAGCACCTTTGAATCCATGGGCTACCCCGCGGGCACGCTGGTGGGCGCCGCGGCCGCTACTTTCGGTCTTATTTCTTCGGTTATGGTAGGCGGCCCTGTTGCGCGCCGCTTAATTGAGAAGCATCACCTCAAGCCGGACGAGAGCGAAGACTTCGATACCAGCGTCACCCAGATCAACGCCGCCACCGGTCAGACTTTAAGCGGTCTTGATGTCATGAAAAACGTCACAGCTATTTTGGTTTGCATGGCTGTCGGCAGCCTTGTTTCGGGCTGGATCGGCAAGCTGATCGGAATGGAATTCCCGACCTATGTCGGCGCCATGTTTGTGGCAATGCTGGTGCGCAATATTAACGAAAAAATCAACGCCTACAAGTTTGACTACCCACTGGTCGACGGTATTGGGGACGTCATGCTCGGACTGTACCTCTCGATGGCGATGATGACTCTCAAGCTGTGGGAGCTGGCCAAGCTTGCGGGCCCCATGCTCATCATCCTGCTGTGCCAAGTGATCTTTTTGGTGGTGTTTGCTTACTTTGTGGTCTTCCGCATTCTGGGCAAAAACTACGACGCGGCCGTTATGTGCGCGGGTCTTCTGGGACACGGCCTTGGCGCCACCCCTACCGCTATCGTCAACCTGACCGCCGTCAACGAGCGCTATGGTATGTCCCGCAAGGCGATGATGATTGTGCCTATTGTCGGCGCTTTCCTCGTGGATATCATCTATCAGCCCGCCACGGTTTGGTTTATTAAAACCTTTGTTCCCAATCTGGTCGGTTGATTAACAACATGAAGCGTCATAATAAAAGGAGGCAGATAAAATGGCAAGAATTGTAGAATGCATCCCTAATTTTAGCGAAGGTCAGCGCCAAGATGTCATTGACGCGCTGGTAGAAACCGCTAAAAGCGTCCCCGGCGTTATGCTGCTGGATTATTCCTCCGACCGAAGCCACAACCGCAGCGTCTTTACGCTGGTGGGCGACCCTGAACATATCGGCGAGGCGGCTTTCCGTCTATGCAAGCTGGCGAGCGAGCTGATCGATATGACCAAGCACACCGGCGAGCATCCCCGCATGGGCGCAACCGACGTCATCCCCTTCGTACCTATTCAGGATGTTACGGTGGAAGAATGCGTCGAAATTTCCAAGCAGGTGGCGCAGCGCGTTTGGGATGAACTGAAAATCCCGAGCTTTCTGTACGAATATTCCGCCAGCAACCCCGAGCGCAAAAATCTGGCTAAGGTGCGCAAGGGCCAATTTGAAGGTATGCCTGAGAAGCTTCTTTTGCCGGAGTGGGCTCCCGATTATGGCGAGAGAAAAATTCATCCCACCGCCGGCATTACCGCCATTGGCGCGCGTCCCTTCCTGGTGGCCTTCAATGTAAATCTTAACACCTCGAATCTGGATATCGCCAACGCCATTGCCAAGACCATTCGCGGTTCCTCCGGCGGTTATGCCCACTGCAAAGCCATCGGCGTCATGCTTGAGGGACGGAATATCGCGCAGGTCTCAATGAACATGGTCAACTACGAGGGTACCCCGCTCTACCGCGTCTACGAGGCCATCCGCTTTGAGGCTGCGCGCTGGGGCGCGGAGATCATCGGCAGCGAGATCATCGGTCTGGCTCCCGCCAAGGCGCTCATTGACGCCGCTGAGTATTATCTAAAGATTGAAAACTTCGATTATGGCAAGCAGGTTCTTGAAAATCACCTGTTGTAAATAACAACCGGGCAGCAAAGCCGGAGAAAAACTTCCCTTCTCCGGCTTTGTCGGTTTTTATATTCATTGAAGGAGGATCCAATATGAAGTTAGTGGACATGACCCTAACCGGATTTGGCGATTTACTGGCCTCCGATTCCGCCGCGCCGGGCGGCGGCTCCACCGCGGCGCTTGAGGGCGCTTTGGGGGCCGCGCTCGTTGGCATGGTGGCCACTTTTACAATTGGCCGCAAGAAGTACGCCGAGCACGACGCGCTGATGAATGAAATCGTCGGTAAGGCGGAGAAACTCCGTGCGCAGCTGATGGATATCATCGACCGGGACACCGAGGCCTTCAACAAAGTATCGGCCGTATTTGCCATGCCCAAGGAGACCGACGCCGAAAAGGCCGCGCGCGCCGACGCCATGCAAGAAGCCTTAAAAGGCTGCACACGCACGCCCTTTGAGATGATGGAATGCGCCTTGGCGGCGCTGGAGCTGGCCGAATCGATGATAGGTAAGTTTAATACCAGCGCCGCGAGCGATCTGGGCATGGGCGTACTCAGTCTCAAAGCCGCGGTGCAAGGCGCGTGGCTCAACATCCTGATCAACGTCGGCGGCATCAAGGACGAGGCTTTTGCCGGTCAATACCGGCAGAACGGACAGGCGATTTTAGATAAAGCCCTGCCGCTGTCGGACAAGGTTTGTGTCGCCGTAATGGAGAGTATGTAAAGCATGCGTGGCCTTAATATCAATGACCTCCCCATTTTTTCTAAAGAATATTTTCTATCAATATGCGGTGTAAATTGAATACAGTTTAAAACGATAGAAATAGAGCAGCGCTTTTTTAAAAAGCGCTGCTCTATTTAAAAATCTCAACCTATATACCGCTTAAAGTCTTTTATCAGCGGTCAAGCAATTAAACCACCTGAAACTGAAGTGCCTGACCCTGTGCGCAGGCCACCACATTCTGGGCGCAGATCAGGCTGACCGCGCCGATCGCCTCTTTGGAATACATGCCGATATGGGGCGTGATGATCACGTTATCCAGCGTGCGCAGCGGGTTGTCCGCCTCCATAGGCTCCACCGCCGACACATCCATTGCAGCACCCGCGATATGCCCTGAGACCAACGCCTCATACAAATCCTGCTCGTTGACAATTCCGCCTCGGGCGGCATTGATCACATAAGCGCCCTTTTTCATCCACGAGAGCTCGGGAGCGGCAATCATATTCTTTGTTTCTTCGGTCAGAGGCAGATGCAGGGACAAAAAGTCGCAGCCGGTGATGACCTGATCCTCGCTGCACAGTGTGACATAGGACTTAAACTCGTCCGCAACCTCTTTGACGTAAGGATCATATGCCAGCACCTTCATGCCAAAACCGGCGGCGCGGCGCGCCACGTTCTTGGCAATAGCGCCAAAACCCATGAGCCCCAAGGTCTTGCCACAGACATCGACGCCGATAGCGGTCTTCCATTTGCCCTCGCGCACCCAGCGGTCGGTGCACACAATGTTTCGGGCGACGGCCAACATCAGGCCAAACGTCAAATCGGCAACAGCATTGGAATTCGTCCCCGGCACATTGCAGACCGTGATGCCCAGCTTCTTCGCCTGATCCAGATGGATATTGTCCAGTCCGGCGCCATGCTTGCAGATGATCTTGAGCTTGGCGCACCGGGCCATGACCTCCTCAGGGAATTCGTGGGCGCCGATAATCAAGGCATCGTATTCGGGAATCATGGCTTCAAACTCGGCCTGATCAAAATCCTTGCCCTTTAAGGTGATTTCAAATCCGGCCTCTTTTAGAACATTTAGCGGCTCGTCGCTGATCTGACCAAAGGACCGGGAGGTGATTAAAACTTTTTTATTCATGGCGCGCTCCTTTCAGGCTTACAATTTTCTTCAGTCCGCTGACCGCATAGCTTTTGGTGTCCGAGATGGGCATCCAAAGAATACGGTCAATATAGCTGCTATCCTCTAAAATGATCGAGAACAGCTGGTACATAAATCGATCTGATACCAAAGCCACGGTGCGGCAGTCGGGCCAGAAATGCTGGCAGTAATATTCTAAAGATTCCCGCACACCGCCCATGACGACGCTTTCCCCGTAGGAAAAACGCTGTTGGGGGGTCCCCTCTTCAAAAATGCGCATGGCGTGGCAGATATAGATCGAACGGTTAAAGCCAAAGCGCTTGAGATTCTCAACGCCCTTGCGAACCATCTCCTCGTCGAGCTCGGCGCAATCGGCGCTGAGTATCGGAGAAAGAATGGTCTCCTTCTTCAGCGCGTGAAAGAGCTCCCCGGTAAAATTAGAAATGATGCCTGTAATCTTATCGTCCTGAATATAGGTAACATGGGTGTGAGAGCCGGGCATAATCAGCGCAATATCCCGAACATCGGTCGTACTCTTGAGCTCCTCAAGCGCACCGATGATCTCAATTTCCTCACCGCGCATGTTATTTACGAACGAGAACTCGTCGCTCACCGTTTTTAGACCGGGAACCAAGAAAATGTCGCGGTGAAAGCAGGTGCCTTCATAAAAGCGATAAAGGCTGTCGGAAAAATCCTGAACGGTCAGCGGCAGGATCAAATGCGGAACTTCCTTTAAGCCGTAGGGGGAGGTCACCATTCCTGAGGAATAGAGCGCCTGAATATCGGCATCCTCAAGCATATTGGCCGCGAGAACCTCGTCGTAGAGCGCTTTCATACCTTCAATCAAAACACGGTTGCTGCCGGCGATGGCTGAATCCTTTGAGCCGACTGTTTTCTTGGCCATATATCGAATCTGGAAATCTTCATCCAGAAGATACGCACGGGTGTTGGATGTACCGGAGTCGAAATACAGCAGATATTTTTCCTTCAAGTGTGTCAACTCCTAATAATTTAACGGTTGAGTGCAGCGACATAGGCCTTTGCGGTGGCGGTAATCTCATCAAACTTACCCTCGTCCACCAGCTTGGCGCTGACAAGACTTCCGCCCACGCCCACGCCGACAGCGCCGGCCTTGATGAAGTCGGCACAATTTTCGACATTGACATTGCCCACGGCGGTCAGCGGAATGTGCTTGAGCGGGCCTTTTACCGCCTTGATATAGTCGGTCCCCAATATACCTGCGGGGAACATTTTAACGATATCGGCGCCGCACCGGTGCGCAAAAGCCGCCTCGGTGGGGGTCATCGCGCCCGGAATAGACACCTTGCCCAACCGCTTGGTCTCGCGGATGACCGCCTCGTCGACGTTGGGGGAAATCATATATTCCGCTCCGGCGTCCACAGCCTGATTCACCTGCTCAACCGTCATGACGGTGCCGGCACCCACGCATACCCGGTCACCAAGAGCGGCCTTGATCGCCGCGATAGACACCAGCGTGTCCTTGGCCTTTTCCTCGCTGGACTGATCAAAGGTCACCTCAATACAATTGACGCCGCCCTTTTCCAAAGCTGTGGCCAGACCGACGATCTTGCTGCTGGGGATACCGCGCACGATCGCCACAATTTTACCGGCTAAAATCTTTTCTAATACTGACTGTGACATAAAACTCCTTCTTTCCAAAAATATTCTGATAAACAGTTTTTCTTGTATTACGACTTTGGTTCTGCTATGATTTGATTATAATCCGACAAAAATGACGATCCAGGAGGCCCCCGTATATGGAAAAAAGCGCTTCAAAAATTACGCTTGCCGAGAGCATCTATGAGCGTATTCGCCGTGACATTATCACCAACCAGCTTACGCCGGGAGAAAAAATCAACATACGTGAGCTGTCTAAGCGCTACGAGGCCAGCGAGACGCCGATTCGCTTGGCGCTCAACCGCTTGACCTCTGAAAATATTATCGAAAACTTTCCGCGCCAGGGCATGCGGGTCAAGCCGCTGAACATCAATACATGCGAAGAAACGTTTGATCTGCGCATGACGCTGGAGTGCGCCTATATTCCAAACGTGATCATGACCTTCAACGTCAACGAGGCCATGCGCCTCGCTTTTCAGAAAAATGTCGAAGAAAACCTGCACGCGGTGGAACAGCTAAACGCCGACTCCTCCATTGACGAGTACTTAAAGAATTACCAGTATGATATCGAATTTCATCATTTGCTGATTAAATGCTCCGGGAATAAGCTGTTGATGGATGTGTATCAGTTTCTGAACCCGTTTCTTTATATCAACTATGTTTACAGCAAGCAGTCCCAAGAACGGCTGCTCACCGGTATTCAGGAACACGAAGAGATTCTTCGCGCCTTATTAAGCGGAAACGAGGACCGGGCCAGAGAAGCCGTGAAAATCCATTTAAACAACTCGAAACGGGTCATCGTCTCAATTCTGAAAATCGACCATATCCTGTAAAAAGCCCGAATCGGCATGGGATAATGCCGATTCGCCTCTCACCACAGATTCCCGTTTTCATCAAAGGTCCAGTCAAATGCTTCGCCGATGATTTGGACCTGCGCGTTTGCACGGGCCTCCTCGAGCATCGCCTCGGAGATTTCGATTTCCTCAAGGTGCATGGTGTCCTTGATATGCACGATTCTGGGGTGGTCGCGGTCGATATAATTGCAGGTTTTAAGAGCAATCTGTATACAGGCCTTGTCCGAGTGGGTAAATAGCGGAATCTTAGGGGTGCACAGCACGGTGGAGGTCACGACGTTGGGATAAGTGCAATCCACGTCGATTTTTTCAACCAAGCGGCGGGTGGTCACGTCGGCCAGCCCAAGGCCGTTGCAATTTCCGTGTGTCTCCTCGGTCAGATCCAGCACCGCAATGTGCTGGATCTTTTTGTCGCTCTCCATATAGGGAACGGCATAACGCCCCGTGACATTTGGGTCCATTCCGTCGCCGCTGATGTCCTTGCCAAGCCGGTCTACAACCAGCACGTCGATGTCATCAAAGAAGATGCGGCCCAGCCGTTCCTTGGAGCGGCGCAGAATATCGGGCTCTTTTTCGAAGATTTCTTCCTTCAAAAGGCCTTCCAGAATGCAGGTTTGGTCAAAGGCGTTTTCCGCCACCGCCACCGCGCCGAGAATGTTGGTTTTTTCAAAGATGACTTTGGCCAGCATGGGCAGCATTCTGCCCAGCTCAAAGAAGCCGTCCCGGTGGATATGATCCGCGCCATGCTGCTTACCCATGCCGATGACCGCCATTTTCAGAATACCGCTTTCATACGGCCCTCTAAAGGCGGTATGGGCTTTTACCCGACCACAGAGAATAATGCCGTCCGCCTCATAGGCATAGCGGTCTACAAAAACAGGCATGCCTTCTTCGGTTTGCCCAATCTGCACAACCTCCATGGAAGCCAAAATGGGGCAGCCCAAAAACGCTTCGGTGACCCCGTAGCCGGTGAGTATCTCGCACTGCCCCTCGGCGGTAGCGCCGCCGTGGCTGCCCATGGCGGGGAATACGAAAGGATCGCCGCCGCAGGATTTTACAAAGTCCACAATGGCTTTTGTAATGATGGCGATATTGGCCACGCCGCGGCTGCCGCAGGTAATCGCGACCCGCATACCCCGGCTGATTCGGGAGCGCATAGGCTCCAGCTCTTTCGCCACCAAGGCAGGAATTTCCTCCGAGGTAATATGGCTGCCGTCTAAGCGCTGCCGCACCTTTACCATTTTGGGTAATGGCGTGCCGGCTGCCAGCTTTGTGACAACATTCTCTTCCTTCACCGTTTTAAGTGCCATGATGTTACGCTCCCTTACAAAATGACGCCGTCTTTAAAGATCATGATCTCCCGGTCGTCGTTTTCTTCGCTCTTTGTGTGCCGTCGACCCGAGGCTACGTCCAGCACCAGTCGCCACAGCGCCTGGGCGGCCGAATCGATGTCGCCATGGTCAACCACCACTCCGGCATCAAAATCCATCCAGTTTGGCTTGTTATTGAACAGAAGGCTGTTTGAGGCGATCTTTACGGTGGGAATCGCCGTTCCCAGCGGATTGCCCCGCCCCGTGGTAAACAGGAGTATCTGCGCCTGACTCGTAAGCAGGTTGGTAACCGATACACTGTCGTTGCCCGGCCCCGTCATCAGATTCAAACCCGGTCTGCGGCATACCTCGCCCATCTCCAGCGTATCGGTAACCGTGGCCTGCCCGCCTTTTTGAATGCAGCCGAGCGATTTTTCCTCAAGGGTGGTGATGCCGCCCTTTTTGTTTCCGGGGGAGGGATTTTCGTAAATAGGCTGATCGTGACGGATATAGTACTGCTTAAAGGCGTTGATCATATCCACAATTTTCTCAAAGGTTTGCGTGCTGTCCGCGCGATTCATCAACTGGGTTTCCGCGCCGAACATCTCAGGCACCTCGGTCAGCACCGCAGTGCCGCCCAGCCCGGTTATAAAGTCTGAGATGCGTCCGCAAAGGGGATTGGCCGTGATGCCGGAGAAGGCGTCCGAGCCGCCGCATTTAAAGCCGATCGCCAGATGCTCTACCGATACGGTTTCCCGGCGGTCCTGCGCCATGACGGCGGCGATTTCTTCTATTAAGCGCAGCCCCTCTTCCACCTCATCGCCTTTTACATCCTGACACACCATCGTGCGGATCCGACTTTGGTCGTAGCTGCCCAAGGCGGGGAGAAAATGCTCGAAATCGTTATTTTCGCATCCCAAGCTGACCAGCAGCACACCCCCGGCGTTGGGATGCTTGACGATGTTGGCCAGCAGCTTTTGAGTCGTTTCATGGTCGTCCCCCAGTTGGGAGCAGCCGGCATTATGAGGGTAGGCCCGTATGCCCTCCCCGGCTTGAACGCCACGCTGTTTAGCTGTTTCCGATATCCGTTGAACCGTCCGGTTCACACAGGAAACGGTTGGAATAATCCACAGCTCGTTTCGGGTTCCCACCCGGCCGTTCGGGCGTCGATAGCCCTCAAAGTTGGCGGGCAGCCCGCCGCAATCCGCCTCCCGCCCAAAAACCGGCTCATACCGGTATTCGAGCAGGCCATCGAGATTGGTGGCAACATTGTGGCTGTGAAGCCACTGCCCCGCCTGCACATCGATGGTGGTGTGCCCGATGGGCGCACCGTATTTGATGACGTCTATTCCCCGCTTCATATCCGCCAGTGCCATTTTATGCCCGAAGGGGATGGACTCCGCCGTGCGGTAGGCTTGATCAGATACAGATACCGTCAACCCCGCCGGAAGATCCCGCAGCGCAACGGCAACATTGTCATGGGGATTGATTTGAATGAGTGCCCGTTCCATTTGCATCACCACTCCGCGACCGATCCGTCCGCATGCCGCCAGACCGGGTTTTTCCAGTCGTGGGGCGCTTGGTTTTCAGTCTGAACCAACGCTTCGTTGACTTCTACACCCAGACCGGGGCGCGTTGGCAACGCGACAAATCCGTCGGTAAAAGCCAGATCTTTGGGATTGAGGATATAATCTAACGGCTCATGATATGCGTTATAATGGATGCCCATGCTCTGCTCCTGAATAAAAGCGTTATAGCAGGTGGCGTCGACCTGAAGGCAAGCGCTCAGCGCGATGGGACCCAAGGGACAATGCGGCGCCAGCGCCACGTCATACGCCTCGGCCATGGCCGCAATCTTTTTAACCTCGGTGATACCGCCCGCGTGCGAAACGTCGGGCTGAATGATATCCACGCCGCCAATCTGGAGCAGACGCTTAAAATCGTAGCGTGAAAACAGCCGCTCACCGGTGGCAATCGGGACATTGCAGGCCGCGGCGATATCTTTAAAGTCCTCCATATTTTCGCAGAGCACCGGCTCTTCTAAAAACATGGGGTCGAATTCTTCGAGCTTTTTTGCAAGAATCTTGGCCATTGGCTTGTGAACACGACCGTGGAAATCGATCGCGATACCGAAATATTTTCCGGTGGCCTCCCGTATTGACGCCACCCGTTCAAGCACGGCGTCAATCTTCTCGTAGCTGTCCACCATCTGGAGCTCTTCGGTGGCATTCATTTTAATGGCGGTAAAGCCGGCCTCCTGCTTTTCTTTCGCGGCTTTTGCCACGTCGCTGGGACGGTCGCCGCCAATCCACGAATACACCCGAACCTTGTCGCGGCAGGCGCCGCCCATCAGCTGATAAACCGGTGCGTTAAAATATTTGCCTTTAATGTCCCAGAGCGCCTGATCAATACCGGCGATGGCGCTCATCAAAATCGGGCCGCCCCGATAAAAGGCGGCGCGGTAGAGCAGGTTCCAAATATCTTCAATGCGCATCGGATCGGTTCCGATCAGATAGTCCTTCATCTCCTGCACACAGGCCAACACGGTAGCGGCTTTGCCTTCGATAACCGCTTCGCCCCAGCCGGTTAGGCCCTGATCTGTCTCGACCTTGACAAAGCCCCACCGCGGACGCACCAGATAAGTATCGATATTTGTGATGATCATAAAGCATACTCTTTTCTTATTATTGTCATAAACCGACCAAGAATACCCACATGGGCAGGATAACGATCATCGCCAGCATGGTTTGCACCATCAGATGGGCCGCATAGCTTGGCGCACAATCGTACTCTGAGGCGACAATCGCCGTCATTGACCCGGCGGGCAGCGCCGCGATAATTGTGCTGATCTGAACAATCATCCGGCTGATACCCAGCGCGCTCATAATCAGATAGACCGCGGCGGGCGCAACCACCATCCGCATGAGGGTTGGCAGATATAATTCACGGTTGCGGATGATATTCCACACGCCTGATTCGGCCAGATTGCATCCGATAATCAGCATAGATAGCGGCATTGTCAGCGCGCCGATATTCGCAAAGGTGCTGTACAACGGCTCGGGGATGGGTATCTGAAGAAAATACATAACAAGCGCCAGCACCGACACGGCGGCTATTTTATTGGTGAAAAGGGCACGCGGCGTGATGCGAACCCCCTCCCCGAGATAGGCCATGCCCCAAGTGTAAAACAGCAGATTGTAGATCATGCTAAACATAATGGCGCACAGTAGCCCAATATTGCCGTACAGCTCCTGCAAAATAGGATATCCGACAAAGGTGATGTTACCAAAAATAATCGAAGACACCAGAACACGGCGCTTCTTCTCTTCGAGGTTCAGACGCTTGCTAACGGCGATAACGCACGGAATGCCCAATGCGTAAAACACAATCGCATACGCGCCGGTAATCAGAATAGCCTGCACCGCCTGCGCGGAAAGCGCCTGCTGCGAGGACATGATAACGGTAAAATAGACCACAAATTTCATGAGGACATTCGTGATGCTTTTCTGATCCTGAGCCGTCAAAACGCCTTTGGTTCGCAGTAAATAGGCGGCGGCCACCACAAAGAACACCTTGAACATCAGGCTAGACAGAATATAAAACATATTGCGCAGCCCTTTCAGGCACTTATGGAAATATTGTCGCGGTTGAGCTTATTTGGATGCACGGGAGCCTCCTTTAAGTTCAGCCGCATGCAAGCAAGATGGCGTTATCAATATGAGCGATAAGTCAAACTGCTGTAAAACCGAGTGCCGCTGTATTTGCCCGGGATGGCCCTGTGAGAGTTTTCACAATGGCGCTTATACGCCGGGCGGCCAGCCCTTTTAAGCGGTCCGCCCCCAAAACTATCATCTTACATAAGCATACCGCTTATTCTGGGGAGGAACTCGGAAATTGCAGGGATAAAGGTAATCAACAGCAGGCAGAAGATCATCGCTATAATAAAGCGAACGATGCCCTGGCAGACTACTTCTAATTTGACGTTTCCGATACGGGCCGCCACGAACAGGTTGATGCCCAGCGGCGGTGTGATGAAGCCGATCGCCAAGTTGACCACCATGATAATACCAAAGTGCACCGGCGAAAGTCCCAGCTGCAAAGCCACCGGCAGCAGAATCGGCGACAACACCATCATAGCAGGCGTTGTATCCATAAAGCAGCCGACAAAAAGCAGTAAGAGGTTGATCAGCGTCAAAAGGACAAACCGATTCTCAGAAATGCCAAGCAGCGCATGGCTGATGGCCATCGGAATCTGCTCCATGGTCAAAATTCTCGCAAAAGCCGTGGCGCAACCGATGATGACCATCGTGGTGCCGTTGGTATTGCAGGCATTGGCAATGGTTTTGTACAGCTCTTTAAAGCTGATTTCGCGATAAATAAGCATGCCGCAAACCAGCGCATAGACCGCGGCAACGGCAGCCGCTTCGGTGGGGGTGAAAAATCCGCCGTAAATACCGCCCAGAATGATAATCGGGTCGATAAGCGCCCACTTGGCGTCCCATACGGTCTCCCACTTCTCTTTTGCGGTGTAGATGCGGTCAGAGCCCTTCCAGCCCATTTTCTTGCAGTAAAAATAGCATACGACGCACAGCACCAGACCGATCAGAATACCGGGCAGGAAGCCGGCCATAAACATAGCCGAAATAGAGGTGTTCGTCGAGGTGCCATAGATAACCATCGGGATACTGGGCGGAATAATAACGCCGATACATCCGGCGCAGGCCACGCAGGCCAGAGTAAAGCCCTTGCTGTAGCCCTTTTCAAGCATGGTAGGTACCACCATGCTGCCCACGGCAGCCACAGTGGCGGGGCCCGAACCGGACACGGCCGCAAAGAACATGCAGACCACGACCGTAACGATGGCTAAACCGCCGGTTACGCGCCCTAAAAACACGTTACAGACATTCAGAATACGTTTAGATACGCCACCGGCCGCCATCAACTCGCCGGCTAAGATAAACAAGGGGATCGCCATGATCGGAAAGGAGTCGCTGCCCGCAATCATCTGGCTGACGATAAAGCTTGACGTCATACGCGGATGGATTGCAACAACCGAAAGAGCAGCCAGACCGATTGAGATACCGACCGGAACGTTCAGGACGAGAAATACGAGCAGGGCCAGAAATAATACAACACCAGCATTCATCCGTCATACTCCTCCCCGTTTTTCAGGCATTTAACTCGGTATAAAATGGTCTGAATTTCGCGGAAGGTCGCCAGACCAAAGCCCACAACGGTGGACATATAGATGTATTCCATAGGAATTTTAAGCGCGGTAGAGTGCACATGGTACAGCGGCTGCTGCATCGCATAAAGGAAGCCTGTGTAGGCGATATAGGCCGCAAAAACGATAAACAGAATGTCGCCCAGAATGATGACATAAGGGCGCAGCTTGTGGGGGAAGAGGTAAAGCGCCGCATCAATCTTGATGTGTTTTCTCAGCTTGCAGCCATAGCTGATGCCGACGTAGATCAGCCAGATAAAAATATATCGAGCCAATTCTTCGGACCAGGAAAGCGAGGCGTTAAAAACATAGCGCATAATCACCTGTACAAAAACCAACAGGGTCATTGCGGACATCAGAATCACACAGAGGAAAACCTCTGTATTATCATCCAGCCATTTTAAAGCTTTTTTCAAAATAATTCCTCCCCTGCTCGTATCGTGTCTTTGCGGGTTCTCACAGCATGTGAGAACCCGCATTTCACGACGTGCAGAAAATATCGCTACTTTCTGTAAGCCTCCAGCTCCTGAGACATCTTATCGGCCAGCTCGGCGCGATACATGATCTTCTTGGCAGCTTCCAGGCTGTTGGCGGCGTCGGCAGCTTCCTTAAAGGACAGCTTCTCGTCGTCGGTCAGCGTGCGAACCTTGCATCCGGCAGACTCCATCGTCGACACAGCCTCGTCCTCATATTTCTGGGACAGCTCATACTGCTTCTGGGTGGTCTCTTCGAGCGCTCTGGTCAGCGCGTCCTGCTGCTCGGCGGACATGGAATCCCACTTCTTGAGGTTCATGACAACATAATAGGGGGTGTAGACATGCTCGGTCAGCGTGCAGTTCTTCTCAACCTCGTAGAACTTGTTGCCGACGATGATGCCCAGAGGGTTTTCCTGTCCGTCAACGGTCTTCTGCTGCATCGCGGTGAAGAGCTCGGAGAAAGCCATGGGGGTGGGGTTGGCGCCCATCGCCTGCCATGCGGCCAGATGGATCTCGTTGGCCATGGTACGAATCTTCAGGCCCTTGAGATCCGCGACCGAAGCGATGTCTTTGTCGTTGGTGGTGATGTTGCGGAAGCCGTTCTCCCAGAAGGCCAGACCCTTAAGGCCGTAGTCTTTGAAGCCCTCGAGAACCGCCTTGCCGGCCTCGCCGTTAAAGCCGACCTCATAAACCTCCTGCTTGTTCAGGAACATATAAGGGATGTCGTACACAAACAGGTCGTTGTAGGTCACAGCGATAGAAGACGTGGAACCGATCGCGATGTCGCACTCACCGGTCTGTGCCATGGCAAAGCTCTGCTCGTCATTGCCCAGCTGGTTTTCAGGGAAGTGCTTGATCGTGATGCTGCCGTTGGAATACTCCTTGATCTTGGGAATCAGCACCTCGTTGACGGCGTCAATGGCGCTGTCTGAGGTGACGTTGGCCAGCACCAGTTCGATCGGCTTGTCACCGCTCGCCTGAGAGCCGCCCGGGGTGGCCTCGCTTGATTTTCCGCCAGACTTTCCGCAGGCGGGCAACGCTGCCAGCATCGCACCGGCTAAAAGTACAGACAAAATCTTCTTTTTCATAACATCTTTCCTCCTACTGTCTACTGTCTTTTATTATTATCGGCTCTGACAGCCGTATAATAATCACGTCACGGCATAGTGGGGCTTTAAAGGCCCCTTTGTGTTAAAACGCGATGCCGTATCTTATTTGCACAGGTAACCGCCGTCGCAGGGAATCACCGCACCGGCCATATAATCGGAAGCATCCGCACACAGAAAAATGCACAGACCCTTCATATCGTCCGGCGTTCCCCAACGGTGTGCGGGGATGCGCGCAAGAATTTCGGTGTTCCGGCCCGCGTCATTAATCAGAGCGGTGTTCATCTCGGTCGCCATGTATCCCGGGGCAATCGCGTTGACGTTGATGCCCTTGCCGGTCCATTCGTTGGCGAGCGCCTTGGTCAGCTGCGCGACGCCACCCTTGCTGGCCGCATAAGCGGGCACGGTGTAGCCGCCGAAAAAGCTGAGCATCGACGCGACGTTGACAATCTTGCCTTTGGACTGCTGGCTAATAAACTGCCGCCCGGCCATCTGGCATAGATCAAAGGTAGCGGTCAGGTTGATCTCCAGCACATCGTCCCAATCTTCTATCGGGAACGCCTCGCAAAAATGACGGCGCTGGATGCCCGCGGCGTTAACCAGAATATCTAAATGGCCGCCCAGCAGCGCCACTGCCTTAGCAAAGCCCTCTCTTCTCGCGTCCCGCTGGCTTAAATCAACAGCGATGCCGTGGCAAGCAAAGCCTTTTTCGCGATATGCCTGTGCCACCTCTAGCGCGCCCTCACCGGAACCCACCACGACGACCTCGCAGCCCGATTCCATCAGGCCTTCGGCCATGCCGCGGCCAAGCCCGCGGGTCGCACCCGTGACAATGGCCTTTCGGCCGGTCAGATCAAACAATTTCACGGTATTCCTCCTTCTTTTGCTGCCGCTTAGCAGCCGGTCTGGTAACAGGTCAGATAACGCTCAAATTTCTTCTGATACAGCGCGGCCTTTTCGGCATTTGGGCGAATAATGCGGCTAATCTCCGGCTCATAGGCGCAGACATCCTCGATGACGCCTAAAAGCTCCATTGCCAGCACCGCGCCGCCCAGCATCGAGCCGTGCTCGTTCTGGTTAACCTCCAGCTCCCGCTGAAAGATGTCGGCGCACATTTGCGTCCACTGCTCTGAGTGCAGAATGCCGCCCGAGAAGCGGATATGACCCGGCCGTCCATTGACCTCTGACAATATCCGATAGCAGTGATAAAGGTTAAATAAAACACCTTCCTGCACAGCCAGATAGAGGTCCGAAAGCTTATGCTGGGGCAGAACCTGTAAAAAGCCGCCCCTGCGCTCATCGTTCCAACCGGGGCAACGTTCACCGAATAAAAACGGCATGAACACCGGGCTGGTCTCAAAATCCGCGATATCCTGCTCAAGCTGCGCGTATGAAAGCGTTGATAAGCCGATCCGCTCTTTAAACCAGTCCACGCAGTTGCAGCAACCATTGGTCGCGGCGCCCGAAAGCCAGTTCTTAGGAGACATATAGCACCATGTGCTGGGCCTGTCCGGCAGAACCGGCTTGCTGGTCGTCAGCCGGATGGCGCCGCTCGTCCCCACTGAGAAGGTCATGACGCCGTCCTGCACGGCGCCCGCGCCGATCTGATTGAGGCCGCCGTCCGAGTTGGTGGGAATAACCGGTATGCCCGGCTGAACGCCCAGCTCCCGCGCGGCCTGCTCAGTCAGCGGAAAGGTTTCATTGTAGGCAACCAGACGGCTCAACTGTTCGGGGCGCACGCCCAGCTCCTGCATCAACTCGGGGTCAAACGATTTGCTCCAGGTGTTGAGCAGCCCCGTTCCCGAAGCGAGACACGCGGTTATAACCCGCTGGCCGGTCATTCGGTAGTTGTTATAGGTTCCCTGTCCCATAATATAGTGCTGCTCAAGCTGATAGCCCTGCTCTTTGAGCATCATCAGCTTAAAAAACGGGTAAATCGCATTGACCATACAGCCGGTTTTTTGATAAAAGGCGTCGACATAGGCTTGATCCTGTCTGAGCACCTTGCAAATTGACGCCGCTCCGGTATTCGACCACAGATAAACAGGGGTGACCGGCTTCATATCGCGGTCGCACAGCACCAGACTGTGCCATGTTCCGCTTAAAGCGATCATGTCCACCGGCCTGTTATCCAGCAGTTCTCTGCCGACCGAGATCATATCCCGATAGACATGCTCGGCATTGTGCAGCGTAACATCCTCGTAGTTGTTTTCGTAGGCCTTTACTCGAACTTCAAAGGTACGGTCTTCGGTTTTATAGAGCATTGCTTTGGCGGAGGTCGTGCTTGCCTCTAACACCAATATATTCATATTTTTGCCCGCCTCCTGACATGGTATGCTTGAGCGCGCTGCCAAGAGGCATCCGCTTGAGAAATCATGCTAAAAATCGGTGCAATCGACAATAATCTTCACCGTTCCCTGACTTTCGTCCGCAATCATGTCAAAGACGCGCTCGGCATCCTTCATCGGTACGATGTGCGTCACCACCTTCTCAAGCTGCTGCTCGAGATCCTTGCAGTACGTCACCGCCTGGCCAAACTCTTCCTTGGTGTAAACGCGGGTGCCGATCATCCATTGCTCTTTAAAGTTGAGTTGCTGCAAATTAACTTCATGCGGCTTTTTGTGCACCGACACCATGCAGATGGTGCCGCCGACACGGGTGATGTTGGTCATATCAATCGCCGCCTGTGCGGAGCCGCTGCATTCAAACAAAACGTCGCAGCCTTCTCCGCCGGTGGCAGCCCGAACGACCTGATTAAGGTCTTCCTTAGCGGCATTGACGGGCGTGAGACCCAGCTCTGCCGCGATGGCTAAGCGCTTTTCCGCAACGTCGGAAATAAAGACTTCAGCCGCGCCGATATTTTTCAGCACAATGCCGGTCAACATGCCGATAGGGCCCGCGCCGACGACGACGGCCACATCCCGCGCCTTAAACTCGGCCTGATGCACGGCGCGCAAAATGACGGCGAGCGGCTCAATAACCACTGCCGCGCGGTCGCTGACGCCGTCGGGCACCTTGAAAAGCACGTCCTCATCGACATAGAGGCTCTCGCAGATACCGCCATCGGTGTCGATACCGATCAGGTTGAGCGTATTGCAGACGTGAGAGCTGCCGGTGCGGCAGGCGCGGCATTCCCCGCAGAACAGCAGCGGAAAAGCCACGACCCGGTCGCCCTTCTTAAACTTTTTGCCGTCCTCGGCCACAATGCCTAAAAACTCATGTCCAAATATCAGCGGCGCTTTAGCGCGGGGGTGGGTCCCCAGATAAATACCGATGTCCGATCCGCAAACACCGCAATATTTGACGTCTACCCTGACTGCGCCTTCTCTTGCCTGCGGCGCCGGTACATCCGTTAAAACCGCTTGCTTGGGCCCTGCATAAATCAATGCTTTCATTTTGTCATTCCCCTCTCCAAATTCGAGTTCGTAATCCTCGCGATATAAAATCTGCCACGAAAAAGGATCATCGTCTCAAAAAAGCAGTGCAAACAGGTCATGGCCGCCCCATTTGGCGCTACGAATTATAGAAATAACCAACCTATTACAGGCGCAACACGCACGCGCAAAAAGCGGTTATTATCTATCCAGTCAAATATGCTTGTCGATAGCGACGTATTGTCTAAGAATAATTGTTTCATTTTTCTAGAAGAAAATACTCATATTGACAGCGGGACGTAAAAATAGCAACGCATTTATATAGCACTTTAGCCAATAAAAATCTTTATGTAAAAACATGTGGAAGGGCATTGTTATGTTTAAAACCCAAACCACTGCGCAATTTAGGCCTGCTGCCAAGATTAGGCGAAATAAAAACCTTCCGCAGGAAGGTTTTCGCATGAGAAAGCGCTTTATGTATGCCTTCTGTTTATATTGGGCTGCCCTGAATTTTAGATTTTTAATAGCAGATTGCAGCTGTATAAATAAAAAATATTTTTTTATGGCTAAATTTAATTATTTAACTATTATTTTGAATCCATTAAACAGTTATTATTGTATAGTGTCTTTTTCTATTTGTCAATAGATTTTCAGATTACCTGGTAATGTCATACAGTTTAAATTCCACTCTGGTTTCAACCTTTAAATCGTCATTTTATGTGGACTTTATTGGGAATTTATCTCTGTTTCTACTAAATATCTAACAGATAATTTAGATATAATGGATGGCTTCTATGCACCAAAATCATTGACTTCCCTTTAATGCATGATAAAATAGATAGGTAATAAATTCACAAATAATTATTAAATGTGTCGGGTTGTTTTGCGCGCATTTTAAAGCGGTTTATTACCGCATATCTCCGCTCCTCCTCTTCTACCCTAATATTGAAAAATGGAAGTGAACGCATGTCTGATAATACTCAAATTGACGCAAGCACCTTAGTAGACCGCTCTTATCACAATATCAGAAGAGATATTACCGAGGAGTATTTGTCGGCCGGTAAAAAGATTTGCCTCAATGACCTGTGCGAGCGTTACGGCGTCAGCACAACGCCCATTAAACAGGCCCTCAATCGGTTGATAACCGAAGGGCTGGTGGAAAGCATCCCAAGAAAGGGCTGGCGGGTCAAGCCGTTTAGCTGGAGCGATATTGACGAGCTATTTGAACTTCGCCTGATGATGGAACTGAATTTTGCCGCTCAGGCGACCGCGGCCGTTAAAACAAGCTCGCCGCTTCAAGCCCGATTTGAACAGAACCTTCAAGAAAATCTTGCGCTGGTGCACAGCTATAATACTGCCGAGGAATTTTTCCGCACCTATGAGTTGGATCAGCAATTTCATGAGCTGTTTATTCTCTCAAGCGGCAACAGTGCCGCCCTGCGTATCTATAAGGGTCTGCATTCCCACTCCTACGCGGCATATCTCTTTGGCAAGCAGCCGCGGCCTCAAACTGTTAATGGTATTCTGGAGCATCAGGCCGTCTATAACGCAATGCAAGCGGGCGACGTTGATACGGTTCGTGGTATGCTCGAATCCCATATTGAAAATGCGAGAAAAAAGATTCAGCTTTTTCTCAAATTGCAGCAGAACATTCGGCTTTAATGATAAAAGCGCGGGCGCTTCGTGATGTGCCGCCATAATAAACGCCATTTGAACAGTACAAAAAAGCCTGCCCTTATCATAAGGGCAGGCTTTTTAGGCCTTTATCAGCGATCAGATGGCAGCTTTTCGCCTATTATTGTCTGACGGTTAGGATTTTGCGGGAACCAACCCTTGGCGACGCGCTCCTCCTGCTCCTTAAGCTCGCGAATGCACCACAGAAAGGAAGCACCCAACAAACTTAACACAATAGAAAGCATGCCGGTGGTGAACAGCGCGCCAGCCAGAAGCAAAATGCCACAGACCAGAAATAGCGGCCAGATCTTACTTGAAAAATAGTATTCACACTTGATGACAACAGGGTGGAATATGCCGATGATCACATAAGAAAAGAACGCGACGAGAATGCCCTCAAAATGTATAGACATGCGTAGCCCCTCCGTTTTCTCACAAATGCTGTTTCGGGATATTTTTTCATCTGCGCACAATAGGCAGCGCTTTTAAATTCACATTTTTATGACTCTTGATTATCCACAATCAACCGATCGGGCTTAATCATATCCGACGCCTTAATGGTCTTGAGCAGCAGTAGATGGATGCTGACGGCTATGCCGATAAAAACGAGCAATAACCGGACATACAGGAGATTAATCAGCAGCATCGAGACGGTGAGTCCCCACCACAAAAATATCAAAGCCACAACCTTGGTGCGCTTTGTGACAGCCTTGTAGGTCAGATAATTATAGAGATATGCGCCGAAAATCCGGTGATAAATAAGCCAGTTATAGAGCCTTTTTGAGCTACGCAGGTAGCAAAACGACGACAGCAGCAAAAAAGGAGTGGTTGGTAAAACCGGCAGCAAAATGCCAATGATACCCAGCCCCAGCGAGAGTGTGCCAATAAACAGTAAAAGATATTTTTTGACCGAATTAAGCATGGAGTCTTCCCTTCTTGGCGCAGAGGCGGTTAAAACCCCTGCCCGGAAATACGATAAATAGGCCGCCGGTTCTTCTGCGTGCAAAGCGCTGTAGATTTGGTCGGCTGTCGGATCGTGCGCCTGCTCACACAGATAGGCGGCAACGCACATACGCTGGTGCGACAGCCCGATATGGTACGCTTTAAGTGTCCGCAAAACAGCGTCATAGCATCCGTTCATAACCATATTGTCCCCGTTGAGCATTTGCGAGCTGATATCCACAGGCGGCATAAATTGTAATTATTATAACTTTAATATACCTTAAAGCAAGCGCGGATACAAGATATTTATAAAAGGATAGGTAAACTTTATACTAAAACAATAGAATTTTTTTGATATTTTCATCTTTAATTATTTCTGTTTTAAAAATAAAATAAGCAACAGCACCGTGGAGATTCATGGTGCTGTTGCCCATTTTGATACTATAAACTCGGACGCGATCTTCAATCGCCCTCTTGGTTTTCAGATTTTAAAACAATATTTGTGCACACGCAGACGGGCACTTTATAGACTGCAGATGGCGTCAGGATAGTGATTATTTCACCAACAGAAGAAGGGGCGAGCGCAAAAAAATCGTTCAAAACAACAAAATCTGAAGGATATTTGAATTTTTGCAATTTTAAACTTGCAATCCTGCAAATGATTCATTATAATAAAGCACATCAAATCTAAAGAGCCCTTTGCAGAGAGCTCAGATTAGTTTTTATTGAATCGGGGAGGAAACATCAATGTTTAAAAGCGCTTATTTGCAGGAAGTGTACGATCAGGTTTGCAAACGCAATGCCGGTGAGCCGGAATTTTTGCAGGCGGTACGCGAGGTTCTAGAGTCGTTTGAGCCGGTCGTTGAGAAACGTCCCGACATCGTAAAAGACGGGATTATCAGCCGAATTGTAGAGCCAGAGCGGTTTATTCAGTTCCGTGTGTCTTGGATAGACGACGCGGGCAAGGTACAGATCAACCGCGGATTCCGTGTTCAGTTCAATTCCGCAATTGGCCCATATAAGGGGGGGCTTCGGCTTCATCCGTCAGTTTGCTCGTCGGTGATCAAGTTCCTCGGCTTTGAGCAGACCTTCAAAAACTGCCTCACCGGCCTGCCTATGGGCGGCGGAAAGGGCGGCTCCGACTTTAATCCCAAGGGGAAATCTGACGCGGAGATTATGCGTTTTTGCCAGAGCTTCATGACTGAACTTGCAAAACATATTGGTCCCGATACCGACGTACCCGCAGGGGATATCGGCGTGGGCGCACGTGAGATCGGCTTTATGTTCGGTCAGTACAAGCGGCTGAGCAACTCCTTTACCGGAACGCTTACCGGCAAGGGGCTCAGCTACGGCGGCTCTATCGGCCGCACCGAGGCGACCGGATACGGCCTGCTCTACTTTGTGCAGAAGATGCTCGACGCAACAAAGCAGGATTCGATGGCCGGCAAGGTCACCGTCATCTCCGGCTCGGGCAATGTCGCGATCTACGCCGCCCAGAAGGCGCAGGAGATGGGCGCGAAGGTGGTCGCACTGTCCGATTCAAACGGCTATGTCTACGATCCCAACGGCATTCAATTGGATGTGGTTAAGCAGCTCAAGGAGGTCGAGAGAACACGCATCAGCGAGTATGCCGCCCGCGTTCCCGGCGCGGAATATCACGAGGATTGCAGCAAGATCTGGACGATTAAATGCGACGTCGCAATGCCTTGCGCCACCCAGAACGAGCTGGACGCGGCCAGCGCGCAGGCGCTGATCGATAACGGCGTGCTGGTGGTAGCTGAAGGCGCGAATATGCCCTCTACCCCCGAAGCGGTAGAGCTGCTCCGAAAGCATGGCGTGCTCTTTGCTCCGGCGAAGGCAGCCAACGCGGGCGGCGTAGCCTGCAGCGGTCTGGAGATGAGCCAGAACTCGATGCGCTACTCCTGGACCGCCCAAGAGGTCGATGCAAAGCTCAAGAAGATTATGGAGAGCATCTTCCACAGCGTCTACAACGCCTCAAAGGAATTTGGCGACGAAGGCAATTTGGTCATGGGCGCAAACATTGCAAGCTTCCTCAAGATTGCGGAAGCCATGAAGTGGCAGGGCGTAGCCTATTAATCTCTCTCGAACAGGACATATCCCCGTACAGCTTTTGCTGGGTGCAGTTAATACGTCGCTTTTTAGAAGCCACTTGTATTAAGACCACTGTTGCTGCACGTACGAAACATAACATGGCGTTTTCAGCAATATCATATAAGCCAAGCCGTAAGCGGTGGTCGATAGATCGATAGTCATCGATTTCTCTATGTCGCGACTGGTCGGATATTGCTGATTGGCGCAAAGCGAATAAATACATTTGGCATTAAGAAAATGATATAAACAGCAATCGCGCAGGATTCCCCTACGCGATTGCTGTTTTCCGTATTCAATTGATTCCCCTAAATCGTCCCCATAGTACCGGAGCTCAGTGGAAAGACGGCTGATTTGGGAGACCGGTCCGAAGGGCAGATTGCTTAAAGCGCATACATTTGTGCGTAGCTGCCAAAGGTGGGCACCTCTTTCCCTGCCGCGGAAAACCGTTTTTCGGTCGTGCTTTGGTGCTTGGCGGCGTAAGCGGCAAAGTCAGACTCCATCAATTCAAAGGTCTTATCCTCAGAAGCTTTTTTCGCGATTGCAGCTTTTGCGACCACCTCGGCGTCCTGTCGGTGAATTACAACGATGCCGTCCGCGTCGCCGACAAGAATATCGCCCGGGAAGACGACCTGCCCGCCGCAGGCGATTGGGGTATTAACCTCACCGGGGCCAAATTTGAACGGGCCTTGTGGTGTAATACCCTTGGCGTAGACCGCTATCGGAAGCGCGACGATGCCGTCAAGGTCGCGCAGGCAGCCGTCGACGACAATGCCCGCCAACCCCTTTTTTGACGCAAACCGCAGCATAATCTCCCCTGCGAGAGAGCGGTTGCAGCCGCTTCCGCCGTCCACGACAATGACGTCGCCCGGCTGCGCCATATCAAGCGCCTGGTGGAAGAACAGGTTATCCCCTATCGGGGCCTTGACGGTAATCGCCGTTCCGAGCAGCGGAACGTTATTCAACGGCCGTATGTAATCGTGCATACAAAACAGACGGTTCATTTCATCGTTGATGTTGCTGGAGGGTAACCCCCTGAACATCTCGACAATCTTTGGATCGGGGCGCTCGACCCCGGTAAAAATTCGGTTGCCAATACTGATCATTTTGTTTCCTCGATCCTATCATTTAATTCAAAAATTCCCTATTGACAATCTCGGGTACCGCGCGGCTGCCGGTGGTGTCGTATGCCGCAATGCAGTCGATGCAGATACCAGCCATATGGATGTCGTTATCCACCGTATTGCCGCCACAGTGAGGGGTGGTCACAACACAGTCAAGCTTTAACAGCTCGGAATCGGCCGATAGCGGCTCCTGTGCGAAAGTATCGAGCCCCGCGCCCAGAATCCGCCCCTCGCGCAGTGCCTTTATCAGATCCGCCTCGTTGACGACGCCGCCGCGAGAGGTATTAATCAAGCAGGCGGACGGCTTCATCAGAGCCAGCCGCTCGCTGTCAATCATCCCTTCGGTCGACTCAAGCAACGGTACATGGATGCTGACAATGTCCGATTGGGTCATCAGATCGTCTAGCGCTGCATAGGTCACGCCGAGCGCCTTTTCCTGCGCGTCGCTCAGGCGAAGCACATCGTAATAAAGCACCTGTGCGCCGAACCCATCGCGGACGATGGCCGCGACCTTGCGCGCAATATTGCCGATGCCGATCAGTCCAACCGTTTTACCGTTAAGCAAGTAGGAGCGGGAAAAGAATTGGTCCCGGGCCCATTCCCCTTCCTTGAGCTTTGCCGACATCGGGACGATATGACGCAGCACGGCCAACATGAGGGCGACGGCTAACTCCGCCACCGGCAAACTATTTCCGCCCACGCAGATGCCCACCGGAATACCGCGCCGACCGGCCTCGCAAATGTCGATTTTCTCGTAGCCAACCCCCCACTTCTGAATCCATTTAAGTTTGGGGGCGGCATCAAGCACCAGTCCGTCAACCGAGCCGCCGCGGTTAATCATATAATCCGCGTCGGCCAAAGCGGCAAGATCTTCACTCACAGCAACCTCATAGGGTGTAAACCCATCGGGGCATTTGGACTGAATCGCCTGTAGCATATTGGGCGTAAAGCTCCCGTAAAGTGCAATTTTCTTCATCATATATTCCTGCTTTACTGTTTTGCAATTGCTCTGGATTTTTTATTGACGTATGCCATCAACACCGGAGAGAAAAGAGATGCGACAATCAGCAACGCCAGTACGATACTGATTGGGCGGCTGAGGAAGTAGCTTAGCATACCGCCTTTAGCGTTAGCTAAAATAACCGCGCGCCGCCAGTTGTTCTCACAGATACCCGAAAGCACCATACCTAAAATCATCGGGGGCGCGGCAAATCCGCAGCGCTTGAGGATGAAGCCGAACAGGCCGAAAAATACCATGACGCCTACATCAAACAGGTTATTGCGGATGGCATAGGTGCCGATAACACACAGAGCGATAATAACCGGGCCCAAATAGCCCATGGGCACCGCGCTGACATGGGCGATGTGACGAGCCGCGAACAGGCCGATAACACCCATAAGGATATTCGCAAGGAGAAAGCCGATCATAATGGCGTAGGTGGTATGGGCATGCTTGGTGAACATTGCGGCGCCCGGGGTCAGGCCGTGGATCATCATGCCGCCGAGCAGGATGGCCGCCACCGAACTGCCGGGTAAGCCGAGGGTGATCAGAGGAATCAGCGCGCCGCCGGTGGCAGCATTGTTTCCGGTCTCGCAGGAAGCGACGCCATCCATCGCACCGTGACCGTACTTTTCAGGGTTCTTTGAAAACTTCTTGCCTAAGCTGTAGCAAATCCAAGAGGAGACGCCTGCGCCTGCGGCAGGGACAATGCCGACAATGGTACCCACGATTGAGCAGCGCGCCATAGTGGGAAAGAGGGTTTTCATTTCATCCCACGGCGGCAGCGCACGGCTCTTTTTCAAGCTCTCCTCATCCTCAATAACCGAACCGGTCTTGCCGTGGTACACATCCCACGCCAGCGACATAACCTGAGAGACCGAGAAAAGCCCAATCAGCGCGGGAACAAAGTTGATGCCGTCCTCGAGCTGGATCACACCCAGCGTCATGCGCGGGAAGCCGGTAATCGCGTCAAGCCCCACGCAGCCGAGCACCAGACCGAAGATGCCAGAGAATAGCCCTTTGAGAACCGAATCACCCGCGAGACTGGCGATGACAGTCAGGCCAAAGACCGCCAGCAGGAAGTATTCAAGCACCGAGAATTTCAGCGAGAAAGCGCCGAGGGCGGGCGCAATAAACAGCATAGCCAACGCGCTAAAAGTGCCCCCCACAGCTGAACCAAAAGTCGCTACGCCCATGGCCTCCATGCCGCGTCCCTGCTTCGTCAGCTGAAAGCCGTCGATAGCGGTAGCGGCCGAGGCAGGAGTACCGGGGGTGTGGCATAAAATAGCCGTGATTGAGCCACCGTAAATCGCGGAGGTGTACATGGCTGTCAGCATGGTCAACGCAGCCACGGGACTCATTCCGTAGGTGATGGGAATCAGCAGCGAAACGCCCATGGCCGCTGAGAAGCCGGGCAATGCACCGATAATCATGCCGCCCACCGTGCCGGCGAACAGCGCGATGATGGCATCCATGCTCACAAGCGTCTGAAATCCGGCAACAATATTATCCAAATCTACCATATTTTATGTTCTCCTTCTCATGCGTCACAGCAGCCGTTCCAGCATGCCAAAGCCAGCCACCGGCACGCCCAGCATACGGACAAACGCGAAATAAATAAGCAGCAGATAAATGGTATCGATAGCGATGATGACAGGCCACGAGCTGCGCTTCATAAAGCGCATAAGCACGACGATTATAATTCCGGTTGCTACAAAATAACCGGCCGCGATGAACAAAACGAAATACAGTGCCACAAAGCCCCAGGTAATCATGGGTATTTTCAACGCGTCAACCGTCAGGGCTTTCTTGCCCTGTTCCTCAACAGGCAGCTTGCTCTTGCGCAGGCCTTGATAGATGATCAAAACGGCCAGTATCGCCAACATGCTGTCCAGCAGACGGGGCATCATCCCCGCGTCGGGAGGCAGACTCATGTTCAGCGCGAAGATCAGCAGGCACAGCGCCAAGCAAACAAAACCGATATAGACATCCTGATGGAGTTGTTTCTTCACAAATACGCTCCTTTTCTTTTTGGAACGTCAGAATATCCGACGTTCCAAAACAGGTTTTAAATTTTAGCGGTTTATTTCTGTACACCCCAGAGCGTCAAACGGGTATCCAGTTGATCCATCAACAGGTTGTAGTATTCATCGCCGGTGTAAAGCTCGAGCTGTGCGCCCATGGCCGACATATTTTTCTGGTAGTCGGTATCGTCAAAGGCTTTGATCAGCGCGTTGGTCATCTTTTCTACAATAGCGGGATCAACCCCCTTCATGTACGCATAGCCGCGCGCTGAAAAGGATATATAGTCGTCCAGCCCGATCTCGGTGGCGGTGGGCACGTCGGGCAAGTATTTAGAACGCTCGGGTGCAAAAACGACGATGGGGTGGTAGCCGTTCTCCTCAGAGTCCATTACATCACCTATGTTGGCCGAGAGAATATCCGTCTCACCAGCTAGAAACATCGTGGTGGCGTCACTGGCGCCGTCGACCGGCACAACAGTGAGTTTGCTGCCATGCTTTTGCTCAAGAAACTTGGCCACGGTAGCGTCTCCACTCGTGATGTTTGAAGTAGCCGAAGCGAGGATCAGCGGGTTATTCTTAGAATACTCGACCAAAGAGGCATAATCGGTGAAGCGGGTCTCATTGTTGCGGATGGCCAATACCTGATAATCCATGACATGGTTAGCCAGCAGCTCAAAGTCGTCGATGGTGGCCTCACGGGGGTTAGTTGCGTCATAGTGGCCGTATAGCGCGGACAGGTTCACGAGTGCGAAGGTATAGCCATCCTTCGCGGTATTCTGCAACAGTTGGTTCCATGCGAGCCAACTGCCGCTGCCGGGAACATTTTCGACAATAACGGGCACACCCAGTTCCTTCTTCAGAGCCTCGGCCACATAGCGAGCGCCCAGATCGGACGAACCGCCAGCGGAGTATCCGCAGAGCAACGTGATGGCCTTATTGGGCCATTCGCCCCCCTTAGCGGGGATGGTGCCTGAGGTATCGCTGTTTGAAGCAGACTGAGTACCACCTTGGCCGCCGCAGCCCACAAGGGAAAGTGCTATTGCCAGAACCAACAGGATTGCAAATACTTTTTTCATGTTTCTTCCTCCTACTTTGTAGCGTATCTATTCTATAAGCGCCGCATGCGCTCATATTTGAATGAATGATGTTTAGTTAACCGTTTTTGTTAACCGGTTAACTAAATGACCAAAAGAGAAGGATGGTAGCCCATCCTTCGTTTTGAGATACATGGTGTAAAGGCGGCTATAGCGCCTTTAGATTGGTGGAATTGCGAAAGAACAGACTCCCCTCCAGCGCGGTGCTACCTTGAGTCGGTCGATGTTCCCGCAGACTTTCCATCATTTTTTCCGCCGCTATAATCCCCATGCGATCCATTGGCTGACGAATGGCCGAGATACCCGGATAGACCAGCTCCGACCAGCCGACGGCGTCGTAGCCGCAAACCCCCAGATCGTGAGGAATTTTGACACTCCGGCATTCCAGCTCCTTGAGAACCAAAAAGAGCGTATGGGTATTAACCGCCATAACGGCCTTGCGCTGTCCCGGATACTGGTTCAAAAAGGTATCCAGCGCTTCTCCGACGCGGGGATTTTCTCGTCCTACCAACACAACCGATTCCGCGTCGGTCATGCCGAACAACTCTTGCGCGGTTTGGGCAAAAACGTCGCCCATCCACTTTTTATGAAAATTGCGGACATCCAATAAAAAGCGACATTTCTCGAAGCCTTGCTCCTTAAGATGGTGCAGCATATTTTGAATGAGCTCGTCGTGTTTGACAAAAACGCAGCCATATGGCCAGTCGGCCAGCTTGCGCGTGCAGAGCACAACAGGAATTCCGCGCGCACAAATTTCCTCATACCGAAGAATCGAATTTTCGCAAGGAATGATGATAAGCCCCTCCACCTGCTGGTTGAGACAGATCTGAATCGCAGTCTGCTCGGCCTGCAAATCGTCGTTGCTGCAACAAACGATGGTTCCATAGCCGTTTTTAGAGCAGATATCGTTGATTCCGGTGACCGTCTGCGCACCAACCTGATAACGCAGCGTATTGACGACAACGCCAATCATCCCGCTTTTTTTTGATTTTAAGGTGCGGGCGACGCTGTTAGGGACATAATTGTATTGCTTAATAATTTGCTCAATTTCCGAACGGGTTTCCGCAGACATATAACCATAGTTCCCGTTTAGGTAGCGGGAAACCGTGGTCTTGGAGACCTTCGCAGCTTTAGCGATGTCCGAAATTGTAACCCGTTCTGCCATGTTGATACTCCTTATAGTGAAGAAATTTGCTATGTATACCGGTTTTGTTCACCGGTTTCTATATTATAAATTAGCAAACCTAGACCTTAAAGTCAATAAGGTTTTAGCACAAAATAGTAACTAATTTTTTAGTAAAATGGATAGTATAGGCCGGACGGACAGATAACGTACAATAAATTTCGCAAATTAAAAGCGCCAAAAAAAGGACATGGCTTAGAGTCTCTGGTAGAATGAAGTTGCGATACACCATTCGAAAGGAGACTAAAACCATGTCCAAGAAGATTGTACAGCTTAATGAAGAAGTAATCAAGGGTGAATTAAAAGAGCTTGTCCGCAGCAGTGTAGAGGAAACGCTCAACGGACTGCTGGAGCAGGAAGCCCAGCAGCTAACCAACGCCGCTCGGTATGAGCGCAGCAAGGAACGTCAGGGTTATCGGAGCGACCATTACAGCGGAACCTTGTCACGACCTCCGGAGACGTTAGCCTAAAAGTGCCAAAAGCTCAAAGGCGTATCCTTTGAAACGGCGATCATCGAGCGGTATCGCCGCCGGGAGAGCAGTGTGGAGGAAGCGCTTATAGACTGGTAGTGTCAAGGATTATGCGCAAAAAGGTTTGCAGTCTCTGAGGGAATAGAGTTACCCGGCCATGGAGGCATCATCGAGAACAACCTCCAAGTGCTTCATATTCATGTATTTCTTATTGCCCCACTAGGTGCCTGCGACATGTCGCAGGCGGGCACAGACCAGCATCAAAGCCGAATTTCCGTCGGGAAAGCAGCCAACCACGCGGGTGCGCCTGCGAATTTCTCTGTTGAGCTGTTCTATGACGTTATTGGTACGGATTCTTGTCCAGTGTTCCGAGGGAAAGTCAGCATAGGTCAGCGTTTCCTCAACGCCATCCTCCACTTTTTTAGCCGCCTCTTTGAGCTTCATTTCTTTGAGAACTGCAACGACGTCCTTGGCCTTCGCCCTAGCGGCAGTTTTGCTCTCTTGAGCATGAATGGCCTTGAGCATTTTAGCTACTAGTTTCCCCTTAGAGCGTGGCACGACAGAAAACACATTTCGATAGAAATGCACGGTACAACGTTGGTATTTGGCTTCCGGAAATATTTCGCTAACGGCCTCTAGCATTCCCAAGCACTTATCACCAACGATGAGTTTCACTCCGTTTAAACCCCGGCTTTTTAGCCACTGAAAGAAGCTGGTCCAGCTGGCCTTGTCCTCTTTCATCCCTTCAAAAGCACCTAAAATTTCACGGTAACCATCCTCGTTAACTGCAATTGCTACCAGAATGGCCACATTTTCAAATTCACCGCCCCAGTTGCGACGCAGGTAGATACCGTCTACATAGACATATGGATAACGCCCGCCCTGTAACGGACGGTTGCGCCAGTCTTCGATATGTATATAGGCTTTTTTGTTTAGTTCACTAATGGTGGAAGGCGATACCTTACTACCCCAAAGAGCCTCTGTGATATCCTCCACACGGCGTACTGAAACACCTGCCAGATACATCTCAATAAGCGCTTCTTCCACGCTGCTTTCCCTGCGGCGATACCGCTCAATGATGTCTGTTTCAAACGAGATTCCCTTGAGACGCGGCACGTTAAGCGTAACGTCGCCGGATATGGTGGTAAGGTTTCGGCTGTAATGACCGCTGCGATAACCTTTCCGTTCCTCGCTACGCTCGTAACGAGCTGCCTGGGTCAGTTTCGCCGCTTCGGCCTCCAGCAGGCCATTCAGTGTTTCTTCAACGCTCCCGCGTACCAATTCCTTGATTTGCCCCTTGATTACTTCCTCATTTAACTGTACAATTTTTTCGGACATGGTTTGCTGTCTCCTTTCAGAATGGTGTGTCGCTACTTCATTCTAACAAAGACTGCAAACCTTGTCTTTTTTGCTTTTTTAATTTGTGCAACTTATTCTACCTTATCCTGCTTGCCTATTCTTTTAAATAAAGCTCGCTGACTCCGGTATAGTCAGGTACTAGGGCAAAGAAAAACGCCTAAATCCGAAGATTTAAGCGTTTTTATTAGCGGAGAGAGAGATTCGAACCCTCGGTCGGGTATTACCGACACATGATTTCCAGAAGCGCGAGGACGGTTTTAATTGTGTTTGGGTGTTTCGGAATAATTGCCGGTGGTGAGGAGTATTAAGGGACTTTTTCGTCGGCGTTTTCAATTGCTGCTTGTCGTATTGTGTTGGGCGTCGGTGTTTCGGCGACGAAAGGCTAATTATCACGCCTAGTCGCGGAAATATAAATCTCTGGTGTAGACTTTGTCTAAGACATCTTCAATATCTGGGTGATAGCGGTTTGCGATAATAACGTCGCTTATTGCTTTAAATTCTTCTAAGTCACGGATGACGCGGCTGTTAAAGAAACAGTCCTCCTGCATTGTCGGCTCATAGATAACCACTTCTATCCCCTTTGCTTTAACGCGCTTCATAACGCCTTGAATAGAGGATTGGCGGAAGTTATCAGAATTCGCTTTCATGGTCAGGCGGTAAACGCCGACAATTTTCGGATTGCGCGCAATGATCTGCTCCGAGACAAAATCCTTGCGTGTTCTATTGGCGTCCACAATCGCGCTGATCAGGTTCTGCGGGACATCCTCATAATTGGCACGCAGCTGCTTTGTGTCCTTGGGCAGACAGTAGCCGCCATAGCCGAAGGACGGATTATTATAGAGGTCGCCGATGCGCGGGTCAAGGCAGACGCCCTCGATGATGGCCTTGGTGTTCAAGCCCTTGGTCTCGGCGTAGGTATCGAGCTCGTTAAAATAAGCGACGCGCAGCGCTAAATATGTATTGGCAAACAGCTTGACCGCTTCGGCCTCGGTCGGGTTGACAAACAGCGTGGGGATGTCTTTTTTTAAAGCGCCCTGCTTTAGCAGATCGGCGAAGGTCTGTGCTGCTTTTTGCAGACGCGCATTGCCGATGGGCGTACCAACAATAATGCGACTGGGATAGAGATTGTCGTAAAGAGCATGTCCTTCGCGCAGGAATTCCGGACTGAACAGTATGTTATCGCAGCAATATTTTTCACGCACATACTCGGTAAAGCCGACCGGCACCGTCGATTTGATGATCATAACGGCGTCGGGATTGACCTTAATCACCTGCTGGATGACGCTTTCGACCGCCGTTGTATCGAAGTAGTTTTTGATAGGATCATAGTTTGTCGGCGCTGCGATGATGACATACTGCGCGGCGCTGTAGGCGGCATCGCCGTCGGTCGTCGCTGTTAAGCCTAAGTCTTTTGTTTGCAGATAGGTTTCTATCTCTTCATCTGCAATCGGGGACTTTTTTTCGTTGATCAGGGCGACCTTGGCTGGAATGATATCGACCGCCTTAACGTTGTTGTGCTGTGCCAATAGGACAGCCATCGAAAGGCCGACGTAGCCGGTGCCTGCGACTGCGATGTTCATGTGCTCGTGCTCCTCCTTATTCCATGTAATAGGCCTTGTACCATTCGGCAAACTTCCTGAGGCCCTCGCGCAGAGGCGTACTGGGCTTAAAGCCGAAATCGCGTTCTAGAGCGGAGGTGTCGGCGTAGGTGATCGGCACATCCCCCGGCTGCATCGGAACCAGCTTTTTATGTGCTTCAAAGTCATAGCCTTCGGGCAAAACACCCGCGCGGACTAATTCTTGCTGTAGGATATCCACGAAATCCAACAGGTTTTCGGGATGGCTGTTGCCGATGTTATAAAGGCGATAGGGCGGCAGCGGCAAGCCATCCTCGCCGACGGTCTGCGCGGGCGGCGACTGCATGACCCGCACAATGCCCTCGACAATGTCGTCTATGTAGGTGAAATCGCGCTGGCAGTTGCCGTAATTGAAGATTTCAATTGTCTCACCGGCGCGCAGCTTTTCGGTAAAGCTAAAATAGGCCATGTCGGGCCGTCCCGCAGGGCCGTAAACGGTGAAGAAGCGCAGGCCGGTTGTCGGAATGTTATAGAGCTTGGAATAGGCGTGCGCCAGAAGCTCGTTGGATTTCTTGGTGGCTGCGTACAGGCTGACGGGGTTGTCCACCTTGTCTTCGGTGGAATAGGGCACCTTGGCGTTGGCGCCGTAAACCGATGAGCTGGAGGCGTAGATGAGATGCTCCACCGGATGATGGCGGCAGGCTTCAAGGATGTTGTAAAAGCCGATGATGTTGGATTCTATGTAGGCGTCGGGGTTGGTGATGGAGTAGCGGACGCCGGCTTGAGCGGCGAGGTTCACCACGATAGAGGGTTTGTATTCGGTGAAAATGTGGTCAATCAGGGTTTTGTCGGCGAGATCGCCTTTAATAAATTCCCATCGGCAACCGACTGCCCGAGACGCCAAAACATCAAGCTGCTGTAAACGGAAGTTTTTAAGGGAGATATCATAATAGCTATTTAAATTATCTATGCCGACAATTTGAGCATTTGGAACAACGGTCATTATTTGCTGAACAAGGTTTGAGCCGATAAAACCTGCCGCACCTGTGACTAATATGACCTTATTCATAAAGGTTGCATTGCTTGTCCACATAATTGATCTCCCTTATACCTGTACTTTTAATGGAAGCATCTTTCGAATATTTACACCCATCTGCATGAGCTTGTCTTTGTAGAAAAACAGATTAACCATAACAACAACAAAGACTGATACGGTGGCA
Organism: Bacillota bacterium; assembly: GCA_023391005.1. Lineage (GTDB taxonomy): Bacteria > Bacillota > Clostridia > Oscillospirales > Ruminococcaceae > Yanshouia. The sequence continues at coordinate 43,199 of JAEWBS010000143.1, forward strand.
ACCTTTATAGCTAACACAACCCAGCTTAAATAAGATATATTGCCTAACGAAAACTGTCTTGTCAATAAATATATTAGAAGCACCGTTATGCCATCGACAGTAATTTGCTTGACGAAATGTTTGATTGGCCAATTCAAAAGGTTTTTCGAATTATATATGGCCATCCAAACAGTTTGATAGAGCATGGCGATTAAAGTGCCGATTGCAACGCCAGCCAATCCTAACAAGTTAACGACGGCAACCGAAATAAGAACATTTAATGCTGCGGCGATAATATAATTGGATTGCGTTTCTTTATAGCGACCGCTTGCTTTTATCATAATGTGATATGGAAGTCGCAAGCAGTGTCCAGCATTTGCCGCAGTAATCAAAAATGCGAATGCCGGTTGAATATAGTTTGTGTCGTTAATACCGTTGGTGTAAACTTGAACAAATGGCAGTATTAAAAATGCGGTATTCCCAAATATGAATGTCGTTCCTGTATGTATTAACCATTCTGTCCATGCAAATGTTTTATAAAGCAAGTCACGTTCTTGTTTAGCCCATAACCGCCCTAATAAGGCTTGTATGCCATTTGTCATTGACAAAAGTAGCTGTTTAACTCCATATATTATCAAATGATAGACAGAATAAATTGATACTGTTGACAAACCGGAAAATATAGTTAAAACAATAATGTCTGTGCCATCTAAAATAACTGCGGCAATGTGTTGTGCCACACCATTCCATTTCTGCTGGATGGGTTCGCCTTCATATTGTATATGGCGGTTAATTTTATAATGCCTATTAATATAGATTGATAAAGCTATAGGGCGGGCGATGTATATGAGGGAAGTCGTTAGTTTTACCATGTGGATGGTTGTGCCATGTTTGATTAGGACAATACACGCTATTGTATTTAGAAGAAGCGCGATTGTTTGAACCGTGTAAACGATATATCCCCGCTGATCCGCCGTTAATAACAGACGGTTAACAATGCCAAAATAATACTGGGCAAAGGATCCTATGCCTATGGCAATGATCATCGTTGAGGTGTAAAGAAAGCCGAAGTTTTGTTGAGCAAAAAGAGGATACCAGATTATCAAAAAAACAATATATACCAAAAGAAGCCATGCCAGCTTAGAAAAAAATTTTTGCGCGGAAACTATAATTTTGCTGACTTGCGCATCATCATTATCAGCGAGAGGCTTATACAATGATGATATTACAACGGCCCCGACGCCAAGTTCCAAAAAAGCAATAACCCCTAAAAACTGTGTAATAGAATTGACCATGCCATTTGCTTCGGAACCGAAAGTTTGTAATATTAGTCTTGGAACAATAAAGCCACATATTATTGTGCATATCTGGAATAAAAACGATGTTATTGTATTTTTAGCTAATTTTTTATTGTTCATTAATAACGATTTGCACCTTTTCAATTGAGTTTTATACTTAATTAAGCGATCATAATCAATTTTAAAATGCTTGACTTTACCATTCAAACAAAAGAGTTTTTAATGTTTTATAGCACTTGTTATTAATTTTTATTGCTTATATTTCAGTATTCTAAATTGATTTATAAAATAAATCAATAAGCATAAAACTACAACTCCATAAAACCACTCTTTTAAATATACATGTATGCCATTTCTATTTATTGGTATTAATGCATCTAACGTGCCTGAAATAAATAGAAATTTTAATGGTTTTTGAGTATAAACTTCCGTCTTATCTGTTTTCAATAATAAAGACAACCAGCAACCCAAGGGGATCATGAATACGGGAGCAAGTAAAGGGCCAAAATTAACTACTGATTCTGCCACAATAGAAAACCCGGGACCATACCCTAGTCCAAGATAATCCTTAAAGAAATTTCCAACAACAGCATATTGTACTCCTAGAACATCTAAGAATTTATTCGTTATTAATCCCCCAATAGCAATTAAATAAGTATTGCCATAAGGCCATATATCCCACCCATACATTTGAAGAAATACAAGGGGTTTCATAGAAGAACCTAATTCAAAAAAAGCTTTTATTACCGATGAGTTTGTTATCGAAAGTAATCCTATTACTGAATCATAGGTTATTCCTACATTTCTTAATGAAACAATTGCATCCATTATATAGATACCTATTATACTAAGAGTTGAGTACATTATAAGTTGTTTTTTCTTTATAGGTTTATATGACACATGGCTTATCCATATAAGAATTGTCAATTTAAGAATCCAAGGCCCCCTGTTACCCGCAAGTATATTTAATACTGTATATAACCCGAATATTGTATATATCACAAATCTGATGCTTTTATTAAATTTACTCCCAATTAACATTCCAATTAAGCTAGGAAAAAACCAAAAAGAAATAAAAGTACTATAAGCAAATCCACTTCTTGCATACTCAGAATAATACAAAGCTCTATAACCAAATGTTTTAGCTATTTGTAAATCAACAAAAGCATTTATAAGCGTTATAGGGATAGCAATGATTCCTATTAATATCGATATATGAAAAATCGTTTTTAACATAAATTTATCTTCAAAAAATTCGTTTTTGTCTAAACAGCTTTTTTTTGCATTTTTATTCTTGTCAATTTTTATAGTTGTAGCCAATGCACCGAGGTGAAATAAAATTGCTGACATTATGACTGTCATTTGAGAAGCAACGATGTCTTTAATCGCTGTTACATCATATCCTGTGTATATTGAAAACGCTCCAATCTCATTTGGAAGATGTATTCCCAACGCCCACATTAGCGGTTGTCCAAAATTGAAAAGAAAAAAAAATGTTAGGAAAATCATATATGGTGTAAAAATACTTCCTGTCGTTTCCTTCCATGAATAGCCTATGTATATATATATAACAATCCCAATCCAACTAAACAAAAAAATTAAATATTTTTGATCGGGTATATCAATTAAATCAGATAATGCTAAATAAAAAATATAAAATATTACGGAAATTATTAATGTAGAAAACAAATTTTTTGATTTATTCAAATTAGAATGTTTTTTTATATATAAACTCATGTTTTTCTCCACTATTAATATTAACCTGATCCTCAATAAAATTGATCAATTTTATTGCTCGCATGTCAACAATAAGTTTTTTACTAAATTCTAAAGATTTTTCCGACATTTTTATTCTAAGATCAGGGTCATTTTTTAACTTTATTATTGCTTTTCTAATCTCTTCTATGTCGTTAGGATCAATTCGTATTGAGTTTTTCTCATTCAATAGTTCATCATTAAATGATAAGTTAGATGAAACCACTGGTAATCCGCAAGCCATTGCTTCTATAATTGCGTTGCAGCAGCCTTCCGCTAATGTCGGCAAGACAAATACATCTGCTGCATTTAAGTAATTAACTAATTGGATATGGGGCAACGGCCCTGAAAAAAGTATGTTTTCACCTTTAGGCTTTTGTTCACCCGAACCAATAAATAAAGCCCTGGCATTCAAGCCTTCCATAGCTTTCATTACGCGTAATATTCCTTTTCTATGAGTAAAAGCGCCAACAAATATTACAATAAACTCGTCTTTCTCATAACCAAGTATATTTCTTACTTCGTCTTTATTTTTTTTATAGAATAATTTATTATTAATGGCATTGGGTACTATAATTGCGTTTTCTTTTTGACACAATCCCAAATTAATACTTTCATCAAGATTTTTACCCGATACACATATAACACCTTTAATTTCTCTTATGGCTTCATCAATTCTGTGTCTGCTATATAACGATTCTACTCGTATTTTGCTTTCTCCAGATGCGACAAATACCGGAATATGATGCTTTTTAGAAATTTCCGCAGCTATCACTCCACTATGCCAAAAGTGAGCATATAATATATCCGGTTTTAATTTATATTTGTTGAATGCATATTTAATCGCTAAACTGGTTAACTCCCCCGCAATATTATTTCCTTTTATGTGTATATTAAGGAAAGGAAAATGAATAGGTTGATAAATATCTATAGCAACCTTATTATTTACGTGATCTTGCCATTTAAAAGGTCTTTTCCTTTTCCTTTTAAATATAAAATTAGTTATGCTTTGGGGTGCAATAACAGAGCATTTAATACCTAGATTTGAAATAGCAACTACTAGTTCTCTTACAAATGTATACATAGGATCTTTTGCTGTAGGATAATTAGGTACAATAAAACAAATATGCTCTAATTTCATATTACTATTTCTCTCTATTTATTATTATATTTAAGAAAAATCATTATTGATGCGTTCGTAAAGTTTCTTGTAAGATTTTACTATTTCTATCCAATCGAATTTATTTGCAGCCATAATACAATTATTAGAAATATTATCATAATTTCCAATAATTATATTGATTTTATTAACAATATCATTAACGCTTAACGGATTTACTCCATAACCTACTTGACCTTCTGCAAATTGGCCATCAAACCCTTGACCATAAGTATAAATGACTGGTAAACCTTGGCTTATGGATTCAGCATATACCAATCCAAAGGTTTCCGTAAATGATGGCATAACAAAAATATCTGCTTTTCTATAATAATTTATCAGCTCTTCGGGGGCGCAATATTCTATATATTCAAAATGTCCTAAAGTAGATAAATACTTATAATATGCTTGATCTTTCTGTTGACCAATAAGTAATATATTAACTTTTTTATCAATTCTCTTGCTCAATTCAATTCCAGCTTTAATTACATTTTCAATATTTTTTCTTCTAATAATTTGTCCTACAAATATCAAATTAATCTGCTCTTTTTGATGATCAAAAACTGGCCTATTTTTGTAGGTATTAGTCAACCAAAAATCTGAGATGCCATTTGGGATTATCAACGATTTTTTAATTATATTATCTTGCAATGCTACCGGAACGAATGTATTAATGACTTTTTCTTGATAAGCTGGTGATAAAAATATTATAGCTTTGGCGTTTTTTAATATTTTTAGTGCATATGGTTTTAAATGTTTAGCTTTTTGAAAGTATTGATTAATATCGGTATCTCTAATAGCTACAATATAAGGTATTCTATATTTTTTAAATAGCTCATATGCCACGCCCCCATCACTAAAAAGGCTATGGGCATGAATAACGCTGATATTAGATAATGTAAAATTCCTTTCAATATCACATCTCATCTTATATATTTTACTGAAAAATATATACTTATCCCACCACACAATCACATTATTTGAATAGATAGGGTAAGAACAATCATTGGTATCTAATTCGCAACTTAGATTGGTATGCTTTGGAACATATACTTCGATATCTATATCGTCTTTTACACATTGCTCAAATAAATTTCTATATACTTTACTATATGGAAAACCACACGTAATCTGCAGTATTTTCATATGGTCACTCCCTAATGATTACACATTCGTTATCAATGATATGATTATACATGTTCTGATGCTTTTGTAAGTTGTTTTCTAATGAGTATATTTTTATAACGCGATTAAAATTTTTATCTTTCTCGCTGCTCATCATTGCTGGATCATTTATAAACCTCATTATCTTCCCGACACATTCGTCAGCTGATTCAAACACGTTTTGCATATCCCCTACCACTTCAACCGATCCGCCTGCATCCGTAGTTAGAATTACCGTTTTTCTACTCATGGCTTCCACAAGCGTTCTACCAAAAGATTCCGTATTATAATTAGAAGTTAGAATAAAAATATCAATATTATAATAAAACTTGTCCATTTCTTCTAGCGTAATATTTATCTTACCATCAAATCTATCTCCAAATATTTCTACCAGCTCATTAAACATTAAATAAGTTGCTTTTAAAGCTTTATCATCTAAACATCCCACTGCCATTTTTATGGTTAGGCTGTCTCCGAGAATGTTATTGAGCTTTTTTGAAATTTCTACGGCAAGCGGCCAATTCTTCCAAGAGGTATATCTGCCTGCGAATCCAATTGTAATATGTGATTCTGTTTTTTTCTCTAAAGATGTATCAAAAAACTCAAATAGCTGACCTGCCGTATTCTCGATAACTTTATATTCTAATTCGATATTTTTTCCCTTTAATGCAGTTTCCCAATGCTTTTTATTAAATTCCGTAGTGGTGACTAGCGTTTTTAACTCCTTCATACAAAAAAAGAAAATACATTTAAAAAGAGAGTTGTATTTAGTATAAAGTCCACGTTCAGTATGTATTAAGTAAATATCAGGATAGATCAATTTGAATTTAATAAATAAAGCTACAACAAAAAAACTGACTTGTGCCTGTGTATGAACAACCAAGGGATGTGTTTTATTAATGATATTTCTCGCTTTCAAAAAATACATTAGAAGGGCGAACGGATTCTTTATCAGATGCTTTAATCTACTATAATTAGTTAAAATAAAATATTTTACACCTAATTCTGTTTTACTTACTTTTCCTGGTTGAATAACACCTATAGAAAACTTATCTCTTAACCCTTTGATAATAATTTTGGTGGACTCTTGCTCTCCGCCAACAGTATCTAGACAATTATCACTCATCAATAATATATCGACATTATTTTCTTTCATTTCTGTTTCCAATCTCTGTTTCTATAATTGATTCTTGGAAATGGTACATCTGATAATTGGCTTTTTCATATATGCTCATAGATTGGTCATAAACAAGACTGCCAAACACCTTATTTACTATCCCAATTCCAAACATTAATACTAATACAGGATTAAATAACTTTGTCAGCCATATTTTCTTTCCATTTACCACTGCAATGGTATTAACTAATCTACTAGTTTGCACGTACTCTTGATTTTGTGGAAAAAACATCCCTTTATCTTTCTGATCAATAACTGCTTTTATAAATTCACAAAGATTATCTATGTGTAACATACTACGCTCATTGTCTATGTTAGGAAATACTGGCGTCATTTGAGCAACTATAGCTAACGTGGTGTAATTGCCCTTAGAGCCTTTCCCGTAAATCATAGGCGCTCGAATAATCACCACATGAAAGCTTTCATCGTTTAACGGCGTAATCCCGTTTTCAGCTCTCAGCTTGCTATCACCATAAAAATTAGACGGACAAGGCACAGTATCTTTGGTGATAACCTTCTTTTTTCCGATTGGCGCGCTGTCACCATAGACAATAATGCTGCTCATAAAAATAAACTGCTTCACGCCATCTTGCTTTGCCTTGGCAGCAACTTCGATTGTCAAATCGGTATTAATACGATAATACTCGGATTTTGTCTTTTTAGATGCATGTCCGGTATCCGAATGGGCAATGCCTGCCACATGAAATATTGAATCATAGCCACCGAAATTTTTCTCGCGCCATGTGCCGTCACGCAAACTGATTGTATCAATTTGATACTCGTCCGGCCATTGCGCAACATAGTTTTTAAAAGAATTGCCCACATAGCTATTTGTACCGGTTATTAAAATGCGCTTCATTTTACAACCGACTCCCTTTTTCTCAACTCGCCAGTACCGCCCTCTACAACGCCATCGTGTTTAAGCACAGCCAGCACTGTCCCAATAAAACAACGGCAATCAAACAAAAAACTAACCCGTTGGACATATTCGCCGTCGAGTCTGGCTTTAACCTCTATCGGCAGTTCATCTCTGCCGTTGATCTGCGCCCAACCGGTCAAGCCTACTGGCACATCGTTGGTACCGTACTTGTCCCGCTCTTCAATCAAATCATATTGATTCCAAAGCGCTGGTCTGGGGCCAATAATGCTCATTTCGCCGACGAAGATATTCCAAATCTGCGGCAGCTCGTCGAGGCTGGTCTTCCTTAAAAACTTACCTACTTTGGTTATCCACTGCTCTGGATTCTCCAAGAGGTGCGTCGGCATATCTTTTGGCGTGTCGATACGCATAGTACGAAATTTCAGGATATAAAAATGGTTTTTGTGTATGCCTACGCGCTTTTGCTTAAAAAGAATAGGTCCGGGGGAATCAAGCTTAATCGCAATAATTAAAATCAAGAACACCGGCGCCAAAAACACCATAGCTAAAAAAGATAACGCAATATCAATGATGCGCTTAACTCGCATATAAGACATTCCAATTGCTCCTTAATATCAGACCGTTTTTATTTTCTAACGGTCGTACCGCATTCAATATGCGTCCAATTCGGAATTAATACATCCCGCTCGATAATCGCGCCGCTGCTGATGATGCAGCCCACGCCGATCTTTGCGTTGGCGCTGATGGTCACCTTCGCCTCCACTACCGTGCCATAGCCGATCTCGGCGCTCGGCGAAACGGTCGCGGTGCTGTGCACCAGCGTCGGCAGAATGAATCCATGCCGCACCAACATTTCAATCCACTTTTGGCGCAGCGCGTTATCCCCGACGGACGGAATCGCAATCGGGTATTCATTCACATACTTCCCGCAGTTATCGCAGACGTCCATCGCGTAAGGGTTACTCGGGTCATCATCCAAAAAAGCGATTTTCTTAAACGCCCGCATATCCTGCGCAATTTCTTTGACAACCTGCCCCTGACCGCCAGCGCCAAGAATCAGCAGATTCATCTGCCTGACCTGTGCCGGTTGAGACAGCGCCGCTACAGCCTTATTCCTCTTTTCTTCGGCCTCGGTGTAGGACTTGCCATAGCAATAGCCATATACAATTTTGCCGTCCGGCGTTCTGGCTTTTTCGTATCGCGCTTCAAAACGTCCGTCGACTCTGAGACGAATATTAGCACCTGTTTTCATGAGTGCTCCTTTAGTGGTCAAAATCAGTCTATAATGTTACAAAACTATGTTTATGTTAGCATCGATTCCATCATTTGTCAATATTTTTTATTATTTGCTAGCAAATTAAAATGGTCATATAGTGGTCATTGAAATTGCCTTCAAGTGATAAATATAAAGGTTACGGTTTTACCTTCAAAAAAATATCAGTTTCGACTTCATTCGATCTAAAAACATGCATAATTTTAAATAGCGCTCCTCCCCATCTCACTTTTACAAAAAATTATGTCGCAGCTTTACAGATGGCCTTGGCATAATTTTATAAAACCCGCCATAAATGAAAAAACATAATCTTTACAAGCATTGCATTGTAGAAATTATGTATCTATAAGGAATTTATAATATTTAGTTCTGAGCGTTAAACAGGCCGCTGGCGAGCTTTCTACCGCCTTCTGCTGCATGTCGGGCGAGACGTGCGAATGGGTGGGTGTCCAGCGTAATCGCGATGCCCGAATAACCCAGCCTTTCGGACGTGATCTTCGGCGCGAAATGCCGCACTTCAGCATCAGTGTCGCGTTGGTGTATCGGATATCGTGCAGCCGAATGGGCTTGAGCGCATGCTTTTTGAGAAAGTCGGCAAACTTATGTGAGAAGCTCGCGGTGTGGTACGGGCTGCCGTCGTCCTTGCAGCAGACGAGATCATTGTTCTGATACCCAGATCCCAATTGAAGCTTGATCTGGGCCTGCTTGGCCCGATGCTGTTTAAGCTTTGCGAGCAGCGCGTCGGATAGCAGCAGTTGGCGCTTGCCCGATTCGGTCTTGGGGGCGCAGAAGAGATACTTCCCATCGAGGCAAACCAGATTGCGGCGAATCGTCATCGTTTTCGCCTTCCAATCGATGCCTTCCATGAAGCGTCAGAAGCTCGCCGCGCCTTAGGCCCGGCTTCAAATCCAGCACCAGCGAAACTCCATATCCCTTTGGCACATTTCATCAGCTCTCGGCCTCTTCTAGGTTATAGACCGCCTGATATTTGCCCCTGCTTGGGCGTGTTCACAAGCCGGCAGGATTCAGCGGTATCAGCCGTGTTCTGTAGCATATTGCAATGCCCCGCGCAGCATCGTACAATCTAAAATCGTGTGTGAGATTTTAGGGCATTCTTCTATTGACGTGACACTCGATATTTACTCTCACGTCCTCACAGGAATGCAAAAACCCGCCGTTGACGCCATAAATACTGTGCTTTTGTCTAGTCAACTAGACAAAGAGGGTAAAGAAAAACGCCTAAATCCGAAGATTTAAGCGTTTTTGTGGCGGAGAGAGAGGGATTCGAACCCTCGGTCGGGTATTAGCCGACACACGATTTCCAGTCGTGCGCCTTAGACCAGCTCAGCCATCTCTCCATGACCATTTTGCAGGCACTTGCATATTATAGTGGCTAAATCGAAATTTGTCAATACAATTTTTGATATTATTGCACATTCGATTAAGATAATATCCTCCTCCCACTTACAATGATAATAAAGACGCAAAGAAATCATGCTCCAAGACCACGATCTGATATAACCTGTCCAGCGCGTCGTATTCGCTTGCTCTGATGGCACTGACCATATCGTTAACAGCACGATACAACGGCAGCAATCCCAAATTGCCAGCCACACCCTTTAACGCATGCGCACATTCAAAAGCCTGTGGATAGTACCCTAGCGCGATCGCTTTTCCTAACGCTTCAAAATTTTCATCCAGCATAAATTCTTCAAAGCAATCGGCATAAAACGCCTCATCCTGCAGAAAGCGCTCCATAATGCCGTCGATATCGGCGCCTTTTTCTTTAAGAGCGGCCATTAGGTTCATACGATCCAACGCCGATCACCCTTTCATACTATAAATCTACGAATAATATCCTATTTAGCTTTTTTGATCAACAGCTGCGCCGGGGAAATCATCGGAATATGATGCTCCTCAAAAAGTGCGCAGGCGGCACCCGGCAGGTTGGTTCGCAGAACGATGACCCCATCCCCCTCAAGCTGACGCATGAAAGAATAAAGATATTCCACACAAATATTATTGGCGCGCAGCAGTTCAAGAAGCTCGGCCAGTGCACCCGGGTGGTCAAAAAGCGGAATAGCAAACACGTCGGTGACGGTGACGGCATAACGCGCCTTGCGCAGCAGCTCTAAAGCGGCGTCGGCGTCGCTGACTATCGCGCGCAGCATCCCCGTCTCGCCGGTGTCGACAAGCGTCGACGCAATCAGGTCGATATTGTGTGCCGCCATCAATGTCGCCCAGTCGGCTAATGCGCCTTTTTTGTTCTCGATGATCACGCTCAACTGTTTTATAAACATAATGCTCCCTCCCTATCTATTTTAGTTGTTTTCGGGCGGCACAAAGGTGTAGGTGTGCGCCTGCTCTTCACCACGCAGCACCCGCAGAGCTCCGTGGGCCAGCGCTTCCATTTCGTTTTCTCCGGCTAGAATTTTTACAGGGGCAATCCATTTAACCCGTTCGGTAATTTGCGCCGTGAATAGCCGCGAATACGCGATACCGCCAGTTAAAATGATGGCGTCCACCTGTCCGCTCACAACGGTGCTCAGCCTTGCGATATCCTTAGAGACGTTGAGCGCCATCGCGTCATAAACCAGCTTGGCGTATTGATCCCCTTCCAGAATACGATGCTCCACCTCGCGCAGATCGGTTGTGACAAGATGATCCATCATGCCACCCAGCCGCTGCACTCGGCGCATCATCTCCGCATAGGTAACGCCACTATGCATACATTCGCCAATCACCTTTTGCACGGGCAGACCACCTGCGCGCTCGGGTGAAAAAGCCCCTTCATCGTCCGAAATCATATCGATAATGCGTCCCTGACTGTGCAGCGACGCTGTAATGCCTCCACCCAAATGGGTTACCACAAGATTGAGCTGATGATAATCCAACCCGTTTTCGCGGGCATAGCGCAGCGCGGCGGCGCGCATGTTCAGGTTATGCCCTTTACCAAAGCGCCGGATGCTTTTACGCCCTGTGATGCGCACCACATCGATCATCTCGTCGACTGTAACGGGGTCGTAGATATACGCGGGAATTCCCAACTGCTCAGCCACGCGAAAGGCCAGCGGCGCGCCAAGGTTTGCCGCGTGCTCAAGCACCGGCGCTTCCTCAAGTTGTTGCAGCATGTCGCGATTGACCCTGTAGGCACCGGATTGTACCGGCGGCAACAACCCGCCCCGCCCCACAACAGCGGACAGATCGGCCATCGGAATATCGTGGCTCGTGATGGTGTCCACAATCTTTTCATAGCGCATCAGCAGCTGATCAAATAGGCGATGGTAATTTAAAAGATCCTCAGTGGAATGCAAAATGCTGCGCGACCACACCTCGCGCTCATCCTCATAGACGGCAATCTTAGTCGAAGTAGAACCCGGATTGATGGCCAGAATTTTGTAGCGCATTCTAAGTATGCCCCCTTTTGCGCTTATTCGGGCGACGCAATGGCGGCAAGCGCCATCGAATACAGCTTTTCGGTGGCCGAGGAACCGCGCGAATTAAGCACCACCGGCACCTTGGCCCCGACGATCAGCCCCGCCATATCGGCGCCCGCCGTCAAAATCCAGCTTTTAGCCAGAATGTTGCCGCAGGCCATCGTTGGTGCGACCAGAATATCAAAATCGCCGCAGTATGGGCAGTCGTAGCGCTTGATCTGCGCAATCTCACGGCTCATGACCAGATCGTAAGAAATGGGGCCGACCACGGTGCAGTTTGGAATCTCCCCGGCGCGGTTCATCGCAACCAGCGCCTGCGCATCGGTAGTCTCGACCATCTTCGGATCGACCGTCTCAACGGCACACAGCACTGCAACGCTGGGGCTTTTATAGCCGATAGCGCAAAGCAGCGACACGGCGTTGTTGATGATATCGCGCTTTTCCGTCAGGGTCGGATTGATCAGCATGCCGCCGTCGGTGATGATCATCAGCTTTTTAGCACCCGGAATTTCAAAAAAACCGACATGCGACATCGTCCTGCCGGTGTTGAGTTGGTTTTCTTTGTTGACAAGCGGCTTTAGCACGTCGCGGGTCTCGACCATGCCTTTCACGATGAAATCGGCGCGGCCCGCTTTAATCTGCGCCACCGCCACTTCGCCGCATTGTGACGGGGACTGTGCCTCGATGATTGACAACTTTTCGGCGTCCACCCCGTGCGCGGTGAGCAGCGTATGGATCTGAGCCTTGTCGCCAATCAACACCGGCTCGGCAATGCCAAGATTTTTCGCCGACAGCACGGCCTCAATCACATGCGCATCGGCAGCACCCGCAACGGCAACCCGACGGGTGCGTCCAGTCGCCTTTGCTCTTTTAAGCACCGCATCAAAGTTTTTCAAAACCATCTCCAACACCCCGCTGATTATTTGCTGTTTAATTAAAACCGCCGTTCAAGTCGATACAATTGCGCAAGCCTCTTAACCGAAAGCATATGGTCCCTACAAAGGACCAGCCAAAAACGCACGGCGAGTGGCCCAAGATAGAACCTTGCATCTCGCTACTTGATCAGCAATCCCGATTGCGCAAACGAGACATAGTCGTCCCGCGCCACAATGATGTGATCCACCACATCGATCGAAAGAATTTTGAGTGCCTCAGCAACGCAGCTAGTCACCCGAATATCGTCGTTGGAAGGCAACGCGAAGCCCTGCGTGTGGTTGTGCGCCAGCGCTACCGAAGAGGCCGAGCAGCGCACCACCGTTTCTATAATCAGCCGCATGTCGACCGATACTTTTCCGAGAGAGCCCTCGGCAAGCAACGTGCAGTTTAAAAGCTTTCGTTTTTTATCCAGACAGATCAGGTACAACTGCTCGTTGTTAATTCCGACAAAATAAGGATGGATGAATTCACCCAGCTTCTGCGGCGAATCCAGCACCATGCCGGCGTCGTTCTTGTCGACCAGATAACGGCGGGTGACCGCGGGAATCATCGAAAGCAGCGTCGCGCTGGCAGCACCGATACCCTCGACCTTCATCAGCTCGCCGCGCGGCGCCTCAAGTACCGCTGAAAGCGATCCGAAATGTTTAAGCAGCCTATGTGCGATCGGATTGGTATCGGCCCGGGGAATGGAATAAAATAAAATCAGCTCAAGAATCTCATGCGGCTGAAAGCCATCCAACCCATCGTGCTCCAGCCGCCTGCGCAGCCGTTCGCGATGCCCGATATGCACCTGAGACAACCCATCCCCTCCTCCACTTTTATATAGAACGCTGAAACCCAATATGCTGGATAAAATAGTAGCTTTAAGATATTATAGCCTAAAGAGTCGGTAATTTAAAGAGCTAATCGCGCGAGGGTGCCCATGAATATTTCGTGCACATCATCTGGTCGCAGCCATAGGCCTTGTGGTATAATAGCCGCAAGACAACTATTATATCACTTAATTTTAATGGCCGCCTACGGTGACATCACATTACACCATTCGCTTGCGCTCATAGTATAATAGCCACAAGGCAGCAGCTATTATACCGAGAGAATGCGCAGCGACTCACCGCTTAGCGTACAGCCGCCGCTTGGCGCAGCCGGTTCCGTCTGTCTTCTAATGGACCCTTTTCAGTAGGGCTCCCGCCGTCACGCCACAACACATCTCTATTAATGTGAGGATACAATGAAAGCTTTTATTATAAATGAAAATGATGCCGGCCAACGGCTAGACAGGTTTGTCAAAAAGGTGGCACCGACACTGCCCGCTTCGCTGTTACAGCGCTATATTCGCATTAAGCGCATCAAGGTCAACAACAAACGGGTCGAAAACGCCACAATACTGGCGCGGGGCGATACGGTCGCGCTTTATATTAATGATGAGTTTTTTCCGCCGGATGAGGGCTCGGCCTTCGCTTTTATGGCCGCGCAGCAAAAGCTGACGGTGGTCTATGAGGACGACAATATTTTACTGGCCGACAAGGAGCCGGGGCTGGTCGTGCACGAGGACGACGCCGGCGAACGCGATACGCTAATCGCACGCATCCAACGCTATCTCTACGAAAAGAAGGAATATGACCCCGCCGCCGAAAACAGCTTTGCGCCCGCGTTGTGTAACCGCATCGATCGCAATACCGGCGGTATTGTCATCGCCGCTAAAAACGCCGCCACACTCCGCGTCGTCAACACGCTGATCCGCGACCGTCTGATCGAAAAATATTATCTCTGCGTGGTCCATGGACATCCATCCCCTTCAAGCGGAACGATTAAGAGCTACTTATTAAAGGATGAGACGCAAAACCGTGTCGAGGTGTTCTCCTCCCCGCATCCCGGCGCTAAAACCGCCATAACCAAATACCGCGCGATTAAGGAAAATGACCGTTTTTCATTGTTAGAGATTGAGCTGTTGACCGGGCGTACCCACCAAATACGTGCCCAGATGAGCAGCATCGGCCATCCGCTGCTGGGCGATACTAAATATGGCACAGCACAACAAAATAAGGGAACCGGCTTTAAGTTTCAAGCGCTGTATGCCTATCGACTGAAATTCTCAGCGGGCGATGCGGCCGAGCATCTGCACTATTTAAATGGACGTCTCTTTGAGGTTCAAAACGTCCCGCTTTTATCTTTGTTTGAGTAGGCCTA
Source organism: Bacillota bacterium (assembly GCA_023391005.1). Taxonomy (GTDB): domain Bacteria; phylum Bacillota; class Clostridia; order Oscillospirales; family Ruminococcaceae; genus Yanshouia. Next base: position 58,444 of record JAEWBS010000143.1, read on the forward strand.
AAGGTGGCACTGTGCCGACAAACACGCCTGTTTCGTCCTCAACCAGTTGTGTATCTTAGTGGAGTCACCGTAACCGCGACAAACAGCGTTGGCTGGGCTACTGGGCCAACTCCATACCTCGCTATACCCGGAAATATTATTACAAAGAGCTCGAGGGCTTTATGATTATCGATATTCGCGACGGCATCGTATGCAGCCAGATGCGTATGGAAGCCCCCAACATTGAGACTGGCGAGATTGCTCGTGCTTCTATCTACGCTGTGGAGCTGCGGGTCAAGAAGGTGGATGGCCAATTGGAAATTGACCGTGAGTGCTGGATTCGCGTCCCTGTCAACTACCAGAGCGATTATCCCCCCAACTTAGTCAGGAGGGCCTGCCTTGCTGGCTGTTCGTTAATTACAACCAATTTCATTAAAGCAAGTTATGCCCATATAGTTGTTTTAGAGGTAATACGACACTAATTATAAAGGCCAACGTCTAAAAGACGCTGGCCTTTGCTTTACGTACATCACTATCGCAGGCTATATCCTTTTATCAAAAACAGGTGTCGTATTTTTATGGTTAGCTAAACATCAGCACATATAAATAAAGAGCAAAACGTGCTTATATCATACCGACTATAAAATTTATCGCTAAAGACTTATTTCAGCTTATTAAAAAAGCAGCTATGCGCGCCGGTATGGCAAGCATTGCCGGTCTGCTCAACCTCAATGAGAAGTGTGTCGTCATCGCAGTCGCCATAGACCGACAGCACCTTTTGCAGATGGCCTGAGGTCGCACCTTTGTTCCACAGTTCCTGCCGCGAGCGACTGTAAAACCAGGTATAGCCGGTTTTAAGCGTCAATTCCAAGCTTTCGCGATTCATATAGGCAAGCATCAGCACCTGTTTAGTGCCGGTCTCCTGCACGATTGCGGGGATAAGTTCCCCTTTTTCAAAAAAGCTGTCCAAATTCATCAATCACTACCTCCTTGCGGGGATGCCGCAAGCGCGCAGATGGTCTTTCACCTGCCCAACCGTCAGCTCACCGTAGTGGAAGAGGCTGGCGGCCAGCGCCGCGTCAGCACCCGTTTTTTCAAAAACCTCTGAAAAATGCTCGAGCTTGCCGCAGCCGCCGGAAGCGATCACCGGCACATTTACGGCCTTAGAAACGGCGTCGGTCAGTTCAATATCAAACCCACCGCGCACGCCGTCGGTATCCATTGAGGTAAGCAGAATCTCCCCCGCGCCGAGCGCGACGACCCTTTTGGCCCACCCGATCGCCTCAAGGCCGGTATCGATGCGCCCACCGTTGATGACGACGGTAAAGCCACCGTCCGGCGTTCTCTTGGCGTCGATGGCGACAACAATGCACTGGCTACCAAACCGCGCGGCCCCCTCGCTGATCAGCTCAGGCGTGCGCACGGCGGCGGAATTAAGCGAAACCTTATCCGCACCCGCCCGCAGCAGCGTCTTGATATCCTCGACCGAGCCGATGCCCCCGCCAACCGTCAGCGGTACAAATACCTTCTGCGCGGTGCGACGCACGACGTCGACCATTGTGCCGCGCCCCTCGTGGGTGGCGGTAATATCCAAAAAAGTGATCTCATCCGCGCCCTGACGGTTGTAGGCAACGGCGCATTCCACCGGGTCTCCGACATCTTTTAGGCCGACAAAATTGACGCCTTTGACCACCCGGCCGTCCTTGACGTCGAGACAGGGGATGATGCGTTTTGCTAGCATGTTTGATCCCCTCCCGCCGCAATGGCCTCTGAAAGATTAAGCGTTCCCACATAGAGCGACTTGCCGCAGATCGCGCCATACAGGTTGTTCTGGGCCAGCGCTTCGATATCCGAAAGCTGCGCGATACCGCCCGAGGCAATAATATCGCAGCTCACGGCGTTTTGCAGCTCGGTGAGCTGTTCGATATTCGGGCCGCGCAGCGTGCCGTCCTTGGAGATATCGGTAAAGATAATCACCTTTACACCTTTATTCTCCATCCGTTTGCCCATCTCGACAAAATCGACCGCGCTGGTATCAAGCCAGCCCCGGGTCGCAACCATGCGGTCTTTGGCGTCGATGCCCACCGCGATATGTTCGCCAAAGTTCCTGACCGCATCCGCTACAAACTGCGGGTTTGACAGCGCCGCCGAACCTAAGATCACCCGCGCCACACCGTGCGAGAGGTAATATTCCACCGTCTGCATGTCGCGGATACCGCCGCCCAGCTCAAGCTTTAAGCCGGAATGCCGCGCAATTTCGGTGAATACAGCGGCATTGACCTGCTGACCCTGCAACGCGCCGTCGAGATCGACCATATGCAGCCAGACCGCACCCGCGGCTTTAAAGCCCAGCGCCGTCTGCATCGGATCCTCCGCCACCTGATGCACCGTGGCAAAGTCGCCCTTAACCAGCCGCACGCAGCTGCCGTCCTTGATATCGATCGCCGGTAAAATAATCATCCCGCCACCAGCCTTCCGAAATTTTTAAGCATGTTAAGCCCGACCTCACCGCTTTTTTCGGGGTGAAACTGCGCGCCGAACACCTGCTTATAGCCTACGAGCGCGGGTACCGTGCAGCCGTAATCGGTGCTGGCCAGAATATATTGCGGGTCACAGACTGCGCCGAAGGAATGCACAAAATAAACATAGTCGCCGTCCTTGGTATCGGCAAGAATCGGCGAGGCTTGGTGCAGCGTCAGCGCATTCCAGCCGATTTGCGGCAGTTTTAGATTTTTGCAGGGCAACTGCTCGACATGGCCCGGAATCAGCCCCAGACCGTCGCAACGCTCAAACTCATCGCCATAATCAAATAGAATCTGCATGCCTAAGCAGATTCCGAGCAGCGGCTTTTTCTGCGCCTGTGCCTTGATAAACGGAATCAGTCCGGTTGCCTCAAGCTTTTTCATCGCGTCGGGGAACGCCCCCACGCCGGGCAGAATAATACCGTCGGCAGCTTCTAACGCCGAGGCGTCGCCGGTGATAACCGTTTTAATCGAGAGAAAATCGCAGGCGTTTTTGACGCTGAAAAGATTGCCCGCGTCGTAATCTACAATCGCAATCATAATAAGTCCCCTTTAGACAGGCGTTACAGACAGCCCTTGGTCGAAAGCACGATGTTGTCCTTTTGCTTGGCGATCGCCATTTTAACCGCATGGGCGGCCGCTTTAAAGATCGCCTCGGCCTTGTGGTGGTCGTTCTCGCCCGACAGCAACCGGATATGCAGCGTAACGGCGGCATTCATCGCGAAGGCGCGCCAGAACTCCTCGACCATCTGGGTATCCATCGCGCCGATCCGATCGCTTTTAAACGCGGCGTCGAGCACGAGATAGGCCCGGCCGCTGATATCAATGGCCGCCATCGCCAGCGCCTCATCCATCGGCAGCAGAAAATGCCCGTAGCGCGCGATGCCCGAGCGGTCCCCGACCGCCTGCAAAAAGGCCTGCCCCAGCACGATGCCGACGTCCTCGACGGTGTGGTGGCAGTCCACCGCAAGATCGCCGTTGCAGCGCACCGAAAGATCAATTCCGGCGTGCACCGCAAAGGCGGTCAGCATATGATCAAAGAAGCCGACGCCGGTGTTTATATCGGCAATGCCTGTGCCGTCGAGATTTAACGACAGCGCAATATCGGTTTCTTTTGTTTTTCGGGTGATGGTTGCGGTTCTCATGTCAAACTCCCCTATCTGGTCAGAATGGCGTCGAGCGCGTCGAGCACACGGGTTAAAACATCCTCCCGCGCGACGCTGATGCGGATCAGATGCTGATCAAACTGCCGCAGCGAGATATCCTGCGCGTGCAGCGCGTCGCTGACGGCTTGCGCGTCCTCAACCCACAGCAACACGAAGTTGACAACCGACGGATAGACGATCATCTTCTGTGTGGCGCGGCCCGCGATGTCCGTTAACCGCTGCGTCATGACCTCCATTAAGCGGCTGATTTCGGCCAACGTCGCCTGCCGATATTCGGGGTGTTGCAGCAAAATCGTGGCGACCAGCTGGTCTACCGCGCTGACGTTGTAGGCGTCGCGCACCGAGCGCAGCGCATAGGTCAGCTCGGGTGTCGAGACGGCAAAGCCAACGCGAACACCCGCAGCACCCATCGCCTTGGACAGCGTGCGCAGTACGATGAGATTCTCATATTTGCCCGCGAGATCGAGCACCGACTGATCGGAAAAATCCATATAGGCCTCGTCGACGACGACAAGGCAATCGACCGATTCGATCAAACGAATCACATCAGCGCGCTCAATCTGCGAGCCGCTGGGGTTGTTCGGATTTGAAAAGATAACGAGATCGGCGTCATGCCGCTTTGCGCCCTCGATCAGCATGTCGACAGTGAAAGACATGTCCGGCAAGCGCGGGAGCTTTACAGCGTTCCGACCAAAGATGGCCGCGTTGCTCCAGTAGCTGCCGAAGTCGCGTTCGACGCCCAGCACCACGCCCCCGAGCGGAATCAGCCGCCCGACGATCATATTGATCAACTCGTCCGAGCCGTTGCCCGGCACGACGCAGTCGGCACCGACCGAGAACGCCTCGGCATAAGCGCCGCGCAGCGCGACGGTGCAGTCATCCGGATAGCAGTTGAGGTTGAGTTGTGTCGTGAGCGCTTCGGCAATCTCATTCATGATCGGCGCGGGGATGGGCATACAGCTCTCGTTGGCGTCAAGCCGTGTCGTGTAGCCGGTTCCGCAGTAAGTAAAGGGCGTCAGCGACGCCAAGGCAGGGTTTAATCGCATAATGGTTCCCCCTTTAAAACGCGTCGTCAAGGCGTACCTGCACCGCGTTGCCATGGGCCGAGAGCCCCTCGCGCTGCGCGATGGTCAGAATATCGGCGGCACTTTGTTGCATCGCCTCCTTGGTGTAGTACAAAAATGCGCTGCGCTTGACAAAGCTGTCGACGCCCAACGGCGAAAAGAACCGGGCGGTACCGCTGGTCGGCAGCACATGGTTTGGACCCGCATAATAATCGCCGAGCGGCTCGGGTGTATATTCCCCGAGAAATACCGAGCCGGCGTTATCCAAAACACCTAACAATCGCATCGGCTCTTGAACCTGCACCTCGAGGTGCTCGGGGGCTAAGGTATTGGCCAGCGCGATCATCTGCGCTTCACTCTCGCACAGGATAATCGCGCCGTAATCGCTGAGAGAAGCCTCGATGATCTCGCGGCGCGGCATGGCCGCGATCTGGCGGGAAAGCTCGCTGACCGTCTCATTTGCCAGTCGCGCGCTGGTCGTCAGCAGCACAGCCGAGGCCATGCGGTCGTGTTCGGCCTGCCCCATCATATCCGCCGCGACAAACCGAGCATTGGCGGTATCGTCGGCCATGATCAGAATCTCGCTCGGCCCGGCGATCATGTCGATATCCACCGTGCCAAACAGCAGCTTTTTAGTCGTCGCGACAAAAATGTTGCCGGGGCCGACAATTTTGTCGACGCGCGGCACGCTCTCGGTGCCGAACGCCAGCGCCGCCACCGCCTGCGCGCCACCCATAAGAAAGACGCGGTCGACGCCGCAGATGGCCGCCGCCGTCAGAATGTCGGGGTTCGGCTTGCCATCTGCGCCGGGCGGCGTCACCATGATCAGCTCCTCGACGCCCGCAATCTTGGCGGGAATCGCGTTCATGAGCACCGACGACGGATAGGCCGCCGTACCGCCCGGAACGTAGAGCCCGACCCGCTTTAAGCCGCGCACCCGCTGCCCTAAAATAACGCCGTTGGGCTGCGCGTCGATAAAGCTCTGAGACTTCTGCCGCTGGTGGAAGGCCGCGATATTCTCCTGCGCGTTTAAGATAGCGCTGACAAAGTCGGGGTCGGCTTCGGTCAGCGCGTCGTTGATCAACTCGCGCGGCACCTCGAATGCCTCGGGGCAGCGCTTGTCAAATTTTTCGGTATAGTCGCGCACCGCCGCGTCGCCGCGGGTGCGCACCGCCTCTATAATCTCCGAGACGGCAGCGGTCACCGCGCGGTCGGTTTCGACCGAACGGCTGCGCATTTTTTCAAACAGCGCGTACTCACATACGCCGTCAGCCTTGATGGTTTTAATCATGTTGCCGCCTCCTTCGCCTGATTCAAGCGCTCGACAATCTCGACGATCTGATCTTTCGAAAGCTTAAGGCTTGCGATATTGACGATTACGCGGGTGGAAACCTCACAGACCGTTTCGACCACTTCAAGTCCATTTTCGGCCAAGGTTTTGCCGGTTTCGACAAGATCGACAATCGCGTCGGTGATGCCCAGCACCGGGCCTAACTCGACCGAGCCCTCTATTTTAAGAATTTTAACATCCATCTGCTTTTCCGCAAAATACGCACCGGCAATCTTCGGGTATTTGCTGGCGATGCGCTTGGCGGCGTAGCCTTCAAAAATATCCTTACCCTTGGGGGCTGCCAGCACCATGCGGCATTTGCCGATGCCCAGATCGGCCATCTCATAGAAGGAGCGGCCGTTTTCCAAAATCGTATCCTTGCCGACAATGCCAATGTCGCACGCGCCGGTTTCAACGTAGGTGATCACATCGGCGGCCTTGGCAAAAACGACATCGATCTCGCCGCCGTCGGTGGGGACGATGAGCCTTCTGCCTTTATTTTTAAGATCGGCGCAGCCGTAGCCCGCCTTTTCGAGCAGCGCGATCGCGCCCTTTTCGATGCGTCCCTTGGTCAGCGCCATCCGGATGGTTTTGCTCATGCCAGTACCTCCCTGCTCTCGCTGTCGGTGACGGCGAACGTGCGGTCAAAACCATTTTGCGGCCCGGCCTTTTCAATGCTGCTCACGGGGACAAGCTGCGCGCAAAAGCGCTGGTTACCAAGGCGGTCTAGCAGCTCAAACGCGAGCCGAATATCACTGGTTTCATCCACCAGCACCGCCGCGGATGGCAGCTTGATGGCGGCGGTGGCCTCGGCCTTTTCACAAAGCAGATCCAAGTTAATGCCAAAACCGGTCGCGGGGCGATCCTCGCCAAACTCCTTGATCAGCCCGTCGTAGCGTCCGCCCGAGAGCACCGGCTCTCCGGCGCCTGCCGTATAGCCGCGAAAGATGATACCGGTATAATAATCGGCCTGATTCACGAGGCCCAGATCGATGGTCAGGTGGCTGTCGAGCCCCAGAGCCGAGAGTGAACGGTAGATATAAGCCAGATAGTCGAGCGCCTTGTCCGCCGCCTCGCTTGAGAAAAGCGCGCGCGCCTCGTCGAGCACCGCCGCCGAGCCAAACAGCGCGGGCAGCTTTTTGAGCGCGCGCTGCGCCGGAAAACCCTCAAATCGCTCTAGAATCTGGTCGAGCGCCGGGAAGTTTTTATGCTCCACCAGCTCTCTGATCTGCTCTCGGGTGTCGGTGTCGGTGTTCAGACTATCGACCAGCGCGTTGAAATAGCCGATGTGGCATAATTCGAGCTGATAATCGATTCCACAGACCGAACGCAGGCTGCGGCAGGCCAGCTCGACGATCTCAACGTCGCAGATTGGCAAACCTCCGCCGATATATTCGACGCCCATCTGCGCAATTTCCCCGGAAATGGGGCTATTGCCATCGGCGTAACGGTAGATATTCTCGTTGTAATAGATGCGCAGCGGCCCCGCTTCATTTTTGAGCCGTGAGGCGACAAGCCGCGCAATCGGAATCGTGCAATCGGGACGCAGAATTAGAATACGCCCGGTGTGGTCGATAAGCTTATACATGCTTTCGGGCGGAAAATAGGCCCGCGCGGTATCGAAAACATCGTAATATTCCAACACGGGGGTCGACACCTCGCCAAACCCTCTGGACTCAAACATGGTGCGCAGCGCCTGGGTAAACCGGCCGCGCTTTTCGCATTCGTCGAACAGCCGGTCCTTTGTGCCATCCGGCGTTATTTTGCTGAACTGATTCATTAAGACCCCCGCAATCCTGTATGTATGTAATGCACATTCGCTTTAGTATGCTAACATATTGCCATATTAGTGTATAAAGCGATTTTTGTCAACTAGAATAAAGAAATTTGGTTTGTTTCGGGCAAATCACCAAAAGCGCCGAGATTTTTAAGCGATTCAATAACCGTTTTAGAGACACCTGCGTGCTCGGCAAATTCGTCGATGGAGAGAAACGGTCCCTTTTGCGCCGCTTCGTATAGCCCCTGCGCAGCCGTGCCGCCAACGCCCTTGAGCGCACCAAACGGCAGGCGGATATTATTCCCCTCGACCGTGAAGCGGTTGGCGGCGGATTTTTGCAGATCGACCGGCAAAAAGCTGTAACCGCGCGCCAGCATCTCATAGATGATGCTCAGGACATATAGCAGGTTGTCATCCTTAGCGGTGCGGTCTAATCCCAGACTGCGCAGGCTTTCGATGCGGCTTTTGACGGCGCTGCGGCCCATCAGAGCAATTTCGGCGTCAAAATCGTCGGGACGAACGGTAAAATAGGTCGCGTAAAACGCCAGCGGATGATGTATTTTATACCACCCAAGCTTGACCGCCGACGTGACATAAGCGGCGGCGTGCGCTTTCGGGAACATGTATTTAATCTTAAAGCAGCTCTCGATGTACCAATCGGGGACGTTATGTTCCTTCATCGTCTTGACCATATCGGGCGTCAAGCTGGAAGCGGCCTTGCCCTTTCGCGTGATTTCCATGATTTTAAACGCCAGCCCCGGTTCAAGTCCTCTGTGCATCAGATAGACCATGATGCTGTCACGCGTACCGATGACCTCTGAGATTGTGCAGGTGCCGTTTTGAATCAGCTCCTGCGCATTGCCAAGCCACACGTCGGTGCCGTGCGACAGGCCCGAAATCTGCAAGAGGTCGGAGAAATTCTTCGGCCGCGCTTCGATCAGCATCTGGCGCACAAAATTGGTTCCCATCTCGGGCAGCGCCAGCGAGCCGGTGTTGCAATCGATCTGATCCTCGGTGACATGAAGCGCCGCGGGCGATGTGAACAGGCTGATGACCTCGGGGTCGCCGTTGGGCACGTCGCCAATCTTGATGCCGGTCATATCCTCCAGATGCTTATACATGGTCGGCACGTCGTGCCCGAGTTCGTCGAGCTTTAAAATCGTATCGTGCAACGAATGGAAGTCGAAGTGGGTGGTCATCATGCCCGAGTCGCTCTTGTCCGCCGGATATTGCACCGGCGTGAAGTCGGTGACCTCCATGCCGCGCGGAATGACGACCATGCCGCCCGGATGCTGGCCGGTCGTGCGCTTAACGTCGGTGCAGCCGAGCGCCAGCCGCTCCTCCTCGGCCTTGTGGACGATCTTATTGCGCTCGGTCAGATATTTCTTCACATAGCCGTAGGCGGTTTTTTCGGCAATGGTCGATATCGTGCCGGCCTTGAACACCTGCGTCGCGCCAAACAACTCTTCGGTGTATTTATGGATGCTCGACTGGCACTCGCCCGAGAAGTTGAGGTCGATATCGGGCTGCTTGTCGCCGTCAAAGCCCAAAAAGGTCTCAAACGGAATGTCGTGGCCGTCGCGCATGCAGTCGGCCCCGCATTTCGGGCAGGCTTTAAACGGCAGGTCGTAGCCCGAGCCGACCGAGCCGTCGGTGATAAACTCGCTATATTGGCACTGGGGGCAGGCATAATGCGGCGGCAACGGATTGACCTCCGAAATGCCGGACATGGTCGCCGCAAGCGACGAGCCGACCGAACCGCGCGAGCCGACCAGATAGCCGAGGCTCTCGGACTTGGCCACGAGCTTCTGCGCTGTGATGTACATGACCGAGAAGCCATTTTTGATGATCGAATCAAGCTCTTTTTGCAGGCGGGTCGCGACAAGCTCAGGCACGGGGTCGCCATAAAGGCGCTTGGCCCTCTCCCAGCACAGGCGCTCGAGCTCCTCGTCCGAGCCCTCGATCGAGGGCGGATAAGTCCCGTCGGGAATCGGCTTGATGGCTTCCACGCGCTCGGCGATCGCCGCAGGGTTTTTAACAACCAGCTCAAACGCTTTTTCTTGACCGAGATAGGCGAATTCCTCAAGCATTTCGTCGGTGGTTTTTAAATAAAGCGGCGCCTGATTATCGGCATCGGAGAAACCCAGCCCCGCCATGAGCACGGCGCGAAATGACGCGTCGGACGGATTTAAGAAATGCACGTCACCGGTGGCGCAAACCGGAAGGCCGAGATGATCGCCCACCCGAACAATCGTACGGTTGAGGTCGCGCAGCTCATCCTCCGATTTGCAGCGCCCGTTGCGCAGCAAAAAGGCATTGTTGCCGATCGGCTGGACTTCTAAGAAATCGTAGAACTTCGCCACCTCACACAGCTCGCTGAATTGCGAGCCCTCGAGCAGCGCATGAAACAACTCGCCCGCCTCGCAGGCACTGCCGAGAATAAGCCCCTCGCGCCACTTGAGAATATTGCTTTTTAAGATGCGCGGGTTCTTATAAAAGTGGTTGACATGGCTCTCGGAAATGAGCTTGTAAAGGTTTTTAAGACCGGTCAGATTCTCGGCCAGAATGATGATGTGGTAGCTTGGCACCTTTTTAAAATCGACGGCATCGAGCGCGGTGTTCAGGTCGCGCACCGTTTCAAGCGTGCCGTTGGCTTTAATTTTTTCGATCATTTTAAAGACGATCTGAGCCAACGCCCGCGCGTCGTCACAGGCGCGGTGCGCCTGAAACGCGCCCACATTCAGATGCTCGGCCAGCTTGCCGAGCTTAAAGGATTTGAGCTCGGAATAGACGGCGCGCGCCAGAATTAGCGTGTCAACAACTGTAAAGTTATAAGACTTGCCACATCTTCTGGCGGCGACTTTGAGGAATGATGTATCAAAGCGCGCGTTATGTGCGATCAAAACAGCCTTGTCCCCGCCGCAAAAATCGTAAAACTGCTCAAGCGCCCGCGCCTCGCTCGGCGCGCCGACGAGCATTTCGTCTGTAATGCCGGTGAGCTTTACGATCTCGGGCGAGAGCCGCTGCTGCGGGTCGACAAAAACATCGAACTCCCCGAGAATCTCACCGTTTTTGATTTTAACCGCGCCGATTTCGATAATTCGCTCGTTGGCGGCTGAAAGGCCGGTCGTCTCAAGGTCGAAGACGATCATCTCGTCGTCGATAGACTGACGCCCCTCGCCCATCACGGCGGGAATCTGGTCGTTGACAAGGTAGCCCTCGACGCCGTACAAAATCTTGATCGGCTTTCCGGCCTTGGTCATCTTCTGCGCGGCAGCCGCGGCGTCGGGGAAGGCCTGCACCACGCCGTGGTCGGTGATGGCGATGGCCGGGTGCCCGAAGTTGGCGGCGGCGGTAACCAGATCGGTCGCCGAGACAATGCCGTCCATCGACGACATTTTGGTATGGGCGTGCAGCTCGACGCGCTTATTCTCGCAGGTGTCCTGTCGTGTGATCTTCTTGACGCGGGCGATGTGGTACGCCCGGATGTTGACCTCGCGGTCGTATTTGTCAAACGAGGCGTCGCCCTGCACCACGATGCTGTCCCCGACCCGGATGCGCTCAAGCGGCGCGACCTCCTGCATGTCCATGAGCATCTTGACCATGTTCGAGCTGGTGTAGTCGGTGAGAAAAATGCTGAAGATGCGGCGCGAGCCATCACGGGTGTCGCGCGTCTCGATCTTGAACACGTCGCCCCAGACGGCGACGCGGCCGCTGCTCTCGTTGACCTCGTTGAGCGGTGTCAAGGCGCCCTTGATCGGCTTGCCATAGATCAGCTCCATCGAATCCTCGATAAACGGCAGGCTTTTAGCCTGAAATGACAGCCTTTGCAGCTGCGGTCCCTGCGGCTGCACCGCCTTTGCCGCCATTTTAACCTCCTGCTCAATCTGCAAGAGTACGGGGTTCGAGTCGGTCAGCTCCACCTCACCGGTAAGCCGCACCTCACAGTCAAACCCGAACTGGTCGGCGATGAGCGCTTGGAGCTTGTCCACAAAGCCCATCTCCTCAAGCTGGCGACCGCCGCCGTTTTTTAGTGCGATTTTGAGACGCTTGTCCTGTAGGTTAAAGGCCGCGGCGCTGCCCTCTAAAAAGCCGTTAACCGGGACCCCCTCGCGCCGCAACGCGTTTAGCAACACGTCAAAATAGCCGTCCTGCGGCGGCAGCCCGCGATAACGCGGCAAAAACCGCGCCTGTGACAGCGAAAGACGGCTTTCTAAGCCGCGCTCTAAAAAGCGCAGCTCCTCCCACAGCAGCAGCCTTGTGCAGACCACCGCGAGTGAAAGCGTTCTGTTTTTAGTGCCGATATGTATTTCTTCGACCTCTCTGAGAACCTGCGCGAGCTGCTGCTGCATGGTTAAGCCGCCGAACAGCGCGATAAATTCCTCAAAGCTCTGTTTTTTCATCCGATTTGGCATGGGTTATCTCCTCTATCCTTTTGAGCAGCGCGGGCAGCAGTTCCTCTTCGGACACGCGTTCGACGATCTCGCCCTTGACGAAGATCACGCCGCAGCCATCGCCGCCCGCGACGCCGATATCCGCCTCTCTCGCCTCGCCCGGCCCGTTGACGACGCAGCCCATCACCGCGACCTTGATATCGTGGGGGTTGTTTTGCAGCGCGTCCTCAACCTTGTGCGCCAGCGAGACAAGATCGATACGGGTGCGCCCGCAGGTCGGGCAAGACACGAGCTGTACCCCGCTGCCCTTGAGGCCGAGCGCCTTTAAGATATCCTTAGCGGCGGCGATCTCTTGCACCGGGTCGGCGGTCAGCGAGACACGAATCGTGTCGCCGATGCCGTCGAGCAGCAGCGCGCCGATGCCGATGGCGGATTTTAAAAGCCCGATGCGCTCGGTGCCCGCCTCGGTCACACCGAGGTGCAACGGGCAATCAAACCGCTCGGCCGCAAGGCGGTAGGCGTCCAGCATGGTTTTCAGGTCGGAGCTTTTTAAAGAGAGCGCGCTGTTATAAAAATCGGCCTGCTCGAGCAGCGCCAGATGGCTGGCGGCGCTTTCGACCATCGCCTCGGCGGTGGGGCCGCCGTATTTTGCAAGCAGTGCCTTTTCGATCGAGCCGGAATTGACCCCGACGCGAATCGGAATATTCCGCGCGTTGCAGGCCTTGGCGACCGCTTGAACCCGGCCCGCCCCGCCGATATTACCCGGATTGATACGGATTTTATCAACGCCCGCCTCGGCGCAAGCCAGCGCCAACCGGTAATCAAAATGAATATCGGCCACGACCGGCATTGTCACCGCTTCTTTGAGTGCCGCAATCAGCCGTACCGCGTCCCCGTCCGGCACCGCCGCGCGGATGATTTGGCAGCCCGCCGCCTGAAGCGCTTTGGCCTGTTCGACGCTGCCCTCGATATCGTAAGAGGGGCGATTGAGCATCGACTGTATCGCAATCGGGTGGCCGCCGCCGATCGGCACCGTACCCACCCACACCGTTTTGGATTGTCTTTTCATACGGAACATTCCTCGTTTCGTCATAACGCTTTAAGCAAAAATTGGCCAAACACCTAACGCGATGCTCAGCCAATTCGCAGTCAAACAACCTGAAAATCAAATTGTCTGACTATACGCCGCCCTTATTGAAACAGGCGGAAAATATCATTCCATGTGACATACAGCATCAATGTCAGCAGCAGGCCCACGCTGATCATCATAATCCATTCGAGCACCCGCTGATTAATTCTGCGGCCCAATGCTACCTCGAGCATCGCGATCACGATTTTGCCGCCGTCGAGAATCGGGAACGGCACAAGATTGAAAATGCCGATGTTTATCGCGATAAACGCGGCGATCAACAGCAAATTTTCAAGCCCCATCTTACTGGCCTGACCGATGGCGCTGACCACCCCGACCGGCCCCGAGAGCTGGTTGACCGCATAGCGCCCCGTAACCACATCGATGAGCGAGCCCCAGACCTGCTTGATGATCGACAGGCCCCAGTTAAACGGATAGGTCACATATTCGAGCGACTGAGCCGGAACGGCGGCGACCTTAAAGTCGAGGTCGATGGCCTGCACGCCTTCGCCAAGCTGCTCCATCTTGAACTGAATCGGCGGCAGCGTCAGCGTCTGACCGTCACGCTGTACCGTGATATCGATAAGCCCGTCGCGGTCGCGCAAAAATTCATAGGTGATGTCATTGGAAGTGTGTACCCGGTGCCCGTTAACCTTGGTGATTTTATCGCCAAGCGCCAGCTGCTGCGAGCTGACGGCGCCCTCGTTGAACATCGCGACGCGGGTGGTTCCGACATAGCCGGTCATAATGGTCAGCACGACGAGGATTAGATAGCCCATAATCAAATTATTAAAGGAGCCCGCTAGCAAAATAGCCACCCGGTGCAGCAATGGCTTGCTCGAAAAAGAACCCGGCGCGTCGACCGGCTCATCTTCGCCTTCCATCATGACAAAACCGCCCACGGGCAGAATGCGCAGCGAATAAAGCGTCCCGTTTTTTTCACGTTTATAAATGGCGGGCCCCATGCCAATCGAAAATTCGTGCACCGAAACGCCCGCCCATTTGGCCACGGTAAAATGCCCAAGCTCATGGAATAAAATGATCGCGCCAAAAATTAAAATTGCCGCAACCGCCGTTGTAAGGCCACTGCTCAAATATTTCACACGCCCTTCTGTAAGTCTAGTTTAGTTCACCACATCTTAAGCATGAGATAGGTTACAAGCTGTTTTCCCCCAATAAGACGGAAGGACGAAAACGGACTGTCGCTCTGTAAAGGTAACAAAACAACGCAGCAAACAGAACGACGCCGTAAGATACTCATGCTTGTAGATTCGGAGAATTTGCCTAGCTAAACGCTTTGCCGCACCAACTCACGCGCGGCGGAGTCTATTTCATAGACCATTTCCAAACTGTAATCCTGCTTGTCGG
>JAEWBS010000024.1 GCA_023391005.1 Bacillota bacterium
GATCGATTCCTGCAAATACTTCTGGTAGGTCGCCGAACGGATCATATTATCGAGCTGGGTGCGCACCCGCAGCCCGGTGCTGCGGATGTTGCGCCGCAGATCGGAAAGCAGCGCCGACGCGTTGTCGTCCAGCTCCTCCTCCGAAACGATTGCGCTGGTCAACCGGTTCTCTAAACCGCGCTCAAGAAACAGGCACTCAAACAGGCCGTCGAGCGCGGTGGTCATCTCTTTGGACTGCTCTTTCCAGCTGTCTAACGAGCGCATCGTGCGCAGAATCAGCGTGATGTCCAACAGCTCACGCAGCGACAGGCGGCTGCCCAACTGGGCGCGCTTTAAAGCGCCCGCACAGTTGACCATGCGGTAGAGCGTCGGATAGCCGTATTTATTCGACAGCGTGTTGGCCGCGACGGTCAGATTCAGTAGCCGCACAGCGTCCTCGTACTGGCAGACCGGTTCAATCGCCAGCGCCAGCCGTCGGCTGTCGTCGCAGCCGGTGCAGTCGGCCAGCTTTTCGAGCACGCGCGGCAGTTCCAACGTTGTCATATGTTTTTTTAGAATCATAAAAAATCCTCCGAAGAACGGTTGGGGCGCGGCCCGACAGGCCGATGGGCCGATCTAAACGCCGACAGCGCATATCATGTGCGGTTTGCGTTAATGTCGGAACACCCTAACAAAAAGCGTCTCAATAATCAAGCGGCGATCGTTGCTATTGCGATCACGGCTATTCCTCGGCCACGGAATAGAAAAAGCCCAGCGTACGGTATTGCTTTTGAAGATGATACAGCAGGTAGCGTTCGCAGATTTGCGTCAAAATACGCAGCCCCTCGTCGGGTAACGAAAAAGCAAACAGCTTTTCAAACGGGCTGTAAAGAATGTGCCGCATCGCTGTGAGCACACCGTCCGGTACCGGCTCGGCGCGGTGCTCAGGCAAATCGCAGTTTGGGCAATAAAGCGCGCCCGTCTCGACCGAAAAACGCATCGGCCCGCTCTCCTGCTCATCAAACGCGCCGCAGACGGCACAGCCGGTTAAGTCGGGCATGAACCCCGCCATTGTCATCAACCGCAGCTCAAAGACCGGCTTTAAAAGCCAGACCGATTTTTTGCCTCTACTGAGCAGATGCAGTGTGTTTAATACCAGCCGCAGATAGTCGGGGGAAGCCTCTTCGGGCGGGGCCAGCTCGCAGCACAGCTCGGCTATGTAAGAGGCGAGCGAGAGCGCCGCGATGTTTTGCCGCAGCGCGAAAAAGGACTGCTCGACCTCCGCAGAATCAACGGTGGTGCTGTCCCGATACCGGAACAGCACCAGCTTGGAATAACAAAACAGCTCGGTTGAAGAAGTCAGCTTGCTGCGCGGCTTGTTCGCACCCCGCGCAGCGGCTGAGATAACGCCGTAATCATGGGTCAAAATGGTGAGCAGACGGTCGTCCCCCACCGATTTGGCACGAATAATTATTCCGTGCGTGACACACTGCATGGCGTTTTCGTCTCTCCTTCGTTGACATTTTGTACTGTACCGCCCAGCATCTCCATCTGACGGCTTTCTGCGGCGTATTGCAGATAATCACAAACTCGACCGGTGCAAAAAAAGGCTTCCCAGGCTTTTGTGTTGTCCATCATACATAAATCGCCTCCGAAGATAGCTTTTCCGAAGACGCGCAAATTATTGTCGGAAATATTTCGCTAATCGGCCGCCGCTAAAATCCAAATGAGCAAGCCGACCGGCTTAAAGCATCATTTATTGCTCGCGAAAGCCGAAATTTTTCAATTGGGTGTCGCTGTCGCGCCAGCCCTCGCGCACCTTGACCCAGCATTGCAGGTTGACGCGCACATCTAAAAAGCGCTCGATATCCAGCCGTGCCTCGGTCGCAATTTTTTTGAGCATCGCGCCGTGCTTGCCGATAATAATCCCCTTATGCGCGTCGCGCTCGCAGACGATGGTCGCGTCGATGTCGATCATCCCGCCATCCTCACGCTCGAGCATTCTTTCGATGACGACCGCAGTGCCATGGGGAATTTCATCCCGCATGTTGCGCAGCAGCTTCTCACGGATGATTTCAGACACAACCGCGCGCTCGGGCTGGTCGGTCAGAGTATCGTCGGGGAAGAAATGCTCGCCCTCGACGCAAAACGGCTCAAGCTCCTTTAAAAGCGTCGCGACGCCCTCGCCCTTGAGGGCCGAAATCGGCACCACAGAATCAAAAGCATAGAGATTGGCGAACTCGGCAATTTTTTTGAGCATCAGCTCCTTTTGCGCGAGCGCGTCGACCTTGTTGATGGCCAGTACTGCGGGCACCCGGCTGTTCTTAATGCTCTCGACCAGCTGCTTTTCGGCGGTGGTCACATGGTTGTCCCACTCGGTGACGAGAATGACGGCGTCGACATCCGACACCGATGCGCCCGCCTGCTTAACCATGAACTGCCCCAGCTTAGACTTGGGCTTATGCAGCCCCGGCGTGTCGATGAAGACATACTGCGTCTCCCCCTCGGTCAAGACGCCGGTGATGCGGTTTCTGGTCGTCTGGGGCTTGTCCGATACAATCGCGATCTTCTCGCCTAACAGGCGGTTTAGCAGTGACGATTTGCCAACGTTCGGACGCCCGACAATCGACACGAAAATATTTTTTGTCATTTAAATTTCCTCTTAAATTTCCTCATCTTGGGTGATAAAGGTTTCGTCCCGGGAGAGCCCCAGACCCTGAAGCACCGCTTCTTCTTTTTCGTGCATAATCCGCGCCTGCATGCCGTCGGTCTCATGGTCGTAGCCCAACAGATGGAACATCGAGTGCACCGTCAAAAAGCCGAGCTCCCGCTCGAGCGAATGGCCGTAAAGACGCGCCTGCTCGACCGCACGCTCCATCGAGACAACGATGTCGCCCAAAATGCTGGCGCCCGTCTCCTCGTTAATGTCGTAACTGCCCTTTTCTCCCATCGGGAAGGACAGCACATCGGTGGCCGAATCTTTGTTGCGGTAGGAGGCGTTTAGCTCCCGGATGCTGTCGTTATCCACAAGGCTGACGCTAATCTCGGCGGGGTCATGCATGCCCTCGGCGGCGAGCACCGCGTTGCAGCAACGCTTAATCAAGAGGCGCGCCCCGGTGGGAATTTTAATCTTCTTCTGTCGGTTTGAAATATATACCTTTGCCTTAGCCAATCGCGTTTCCTCCCAAGCTGACAGTCAATGGACTGTCATACATCCTAATGCCGTGACGGCGGATTATTGTAATAGCGTTCATAGGCCTTGATAATCTCCTGAATCAGGCGGTGGCGCACCACATCCTTTTCAGAAAGGTGAATGATCTCGATGTTGTTGATATTTTTTAAAACGCGGATCGCTTCTATCAAGCCGGATTTTTTATCCGGCAAATCAATCTGCGTGACGTCGCCGGTGATGACCGCCTTGGAGTTTTGCCCCAAGCGGGTCAGCAGCATCTTCATCTGTTCAGGCGTCGTGTTCTGCGCCTCGTCGAGAATGATAAACGAGTCGTCGAGCGTTCTGCCCCGCATATAGGCGAGCGGCGCTACCTCGATGTTGCCGCGCTCGACATAGCGCTGATAGTTTTCGGCCCCGAGCATGTCAAAGAGCGCGTCGTAGAGCGGACGCAGATAGGGGTCGACCTTATTTTGCAGATCGCCGGGCAAAAAGCCGAGCTTCTCGCCCGCCTCGACGGCCGGACGGGTCAAAACAATGCGGTTGACGTCGTGCGCGCGAAAGGCCCGCACCGCCATCGCAACCGCAAGATAGGTCTTACCTGTGCCCGCAGGGCCGACGCCGAACGTGATGGTGTTTTTGCGGATCGCGTCGATATATTTCTTCTGGCCGAGCGTTTTGGCCTTGAGCGGCCTGCCCTTGGCCGTGATGCACACGACCTCGTCGGTAAGCTGGGCGACCTTTTCTTCCTGCCCCTCGTCGACGAGCGACATGACATAGTGGATGTTCTGCTCGGTCAACGCCTCGCCGGTGTTGATCAGCGAAATGAGCGCCTCGATCACCTTGACGGCCATATAAACCTGTTCCGCCTCGCCCGCGACCTTAATATCGGCGCCGCGCAGCAGAATACTGACGCCATAAGTCTCTTCTATGAGCCTGACGTTGGCGTCAAAGCTGCCAAACAGTGCAAGGGTGTGCTCCATTCGTTCGACATTGATCAGCTGTTCTATCATTTCATCATCCATTCCGCCGTGGACCGGCATCTTTCAGAAATAGCATCCCGCGCTTTTCAGCCTAAAAGGCGGATAACGCCGTAATTGTGGGGCAAAGTCGCTTTAGGCTGATGGCTATGCGTTTAAAGAGTATATCATATTTCTGGATATTTGTCATAAAAAAGCTGTAAAAATTCTGCTGTTACCGCCGTAAAATTTCCACTTCTTTGGCAATATCCTTTTGGACGAGTGCGCGCTCGGTCAGGTAGTAGACGCCGTTTTCACAACGACCGTCAATTTCCCGGGAAAGCACCTTTGACTCGGGGGTGTTTTCACGCAGGGCGTTTAACTGCCGCATCGCATATTCCTTGGCCTCGCGTTCAGTTATTTCATCGGTTTTAAGCTGCACCGGCGTCTCAATCCGCTTTAAAACCCACAGGTTTTCAGAGGGCAGCAGCGCCTCGCGCCGCCAGGAGATGGAATAGGGCTGTTCTTTCATTTTTAACGGAAAAAACATCGGTATACGGATGTTGCCCCACTCAAGAAAGCTTTTGGTTTTTGGGTCGCCGTTTGGCGCCCATGTCGGCTGCTTGAGCGGTACTTGAATGTCGTGATCTTCATAGGCGTGCGCAATGACCTTGGCGCGGGCGTATTTAAACTGCCGGTTACCGTATTGATCCTCCATAATGCCGCTGACGATGATATCGCCTGCGCTGACCGTATCGCCAATTTTAACGACCGATTCGCCCTCGTAGACCTCCATATAGCGGATCTGCCCGTCGCAGGCCGCCACGACGTTGCCGACAATTTCGTCAGGGTCGATCGGGTTGGGCGGTGCCTCCAGCTCGCGTAGCTCGATCTGCGCCGTGCTGCCGACGATGTTGATGGCAATCCACGCGATGCGCCCATCGATGAGCCGTAATTGTTGTTGCAACGTGCGCGCGTCAATTTTGCCCGCGAGCGCCCCGGGTTTGACGCCCAACGCCGCGAGCTCCTCACGCAGCTCCTGCTCGGGAATGGTGACGCAGCCGTTGATATCCACGCGCCAGACAAACTGCGACGCGACAATCAACGCCAGCACGGCGCACAACAGCCCCGCCACAAAGCCCTTGCGGTGGCGGTAACGGTGCCGGTAAACCCACAGCCCCGATTTTTTTTGAATGCGCACCTTAGTGCCGGTCTGCCGCGCCATCGGCCGCAGGCGGTAATAGTGCTCGGCATAAGTGCTGGCCTCAATGCCCTGCGGGAGGTGCTTAATACCCCAAACCGGCAGTCCGTTACGCAGACAGAGATT
Source organism: Bacillota bacterium (assembly GCA_023391005.1). Taxonomy (GTDB): domain Bacteria; phylum Bacillota; class Clostridia; order Oscillospirales; family Ruminococcaceae; genus Yanshouia. The sequence continues at coordinate 5,435 of JAEWBS010000024.1, forward strand.
GATAAGCTTTTCAGGAAAAGCGCCGGTAATCAAAAAGGTTACCGTGCCGCGCAGCCATCTGACCAAAACGAGCAGAAACATAGCAGCACCTCAATATAAAAATTCGACCGCGGTGATGGTGCCCGAGACGACGGTGGTGTTGCGGTTCAGGCTGCCGATCGCAAGACCGCGTCCCGAAAATTTGACCACCATGCCCCCAGCCATCAAACGAATAATCTGCGGCGTATACTCCAGCACGCCGCGGCAGTTTTCGACCACTGCCTCGTGGTTGGAATGCATCTCTATATGCAGCCCGCCGGCCAGCGTGCTTTCCGGCAGCTCCAGTACGCGGGACAGGGCCGTTTTCATCGGTTTTTCATCTTTCTTTTTATTTGATTTTTGCAGCTTTGTTCTGCGCTTCAAGCCTTTGCACCTCCAGCTTATATGAAATATGGTTGAAAATGCACTAAGTTTATAAGGATATTTGATCTGAATAACGATACGGCTGGCCTGTTATGCTGCAAGGAGAACAAATGCCCGACCAACAACAAACCGCAAAGACTATGCCGCTATATCCCTATAAGTCGCATCGATTCCTTCAAAATACTATATGGGCGGGTAAACCGTGATATGCGCCTGTTTGCGGCCATAGAATAGCGGTAGGATGCGAGGTGTTGTAAATGAAACGACTATTGGCGGGCCTGTTGGGCCTTGCCGCGATTGCGGCGTTGTTTATAAACGCCCCTGCGGCGGCGCAGGGCATGGCCGAGGGGCTGCGGCTCTGCACGCAGGTGCTGTTGCCGTCGCTATTGCCCTTTATGATTGCGGTGTCGTTCTTGTCGCTTTCGGGCGGGCTGTTATGGCCTGCGAAGCTGCTTTCTCCGCTATTTAAGCTGCTGCGCCTGCCCGATGCGCTGCGCGACGTTTGGCTGGCCTCTTTTTTGGGCGGCTACCCGACCGGTGCGCACACGCTAGCCACCCTCACGCAGCAGGGACTGCTGCCGCGAGAAGTCGCAGGCCGGATGCTGCGCTGCTGCGTCAACCCCGGCCCGGCGTTTCTCGTGCTGGCCGTGGGGCAATCGATGCTCGGCTCGCGCCATATCGGCGGGCTGCTGCTGCTGTCACAGGTCATCTCATCCCTGCTGCTCTGCGCGCTGCTCTGCCGCCGCGCGCCGCGCGCCGTGGGCGAAAGCGCCGCCAAACGGCTCGACGCCCTGTCAGACGCCTTTGTGGCCGCCGTTTCGGGTGCTTCTTCGGCTATGCTGACCGTCTTTGCGTTTGTGCTAACCTTTTCGGTTGTTTTTTCGCTGCTCGACGCGTTTGACCCCCGATTAAAGCCGCTGGCCGCCATTTTAGAGGTGACGCTCGGCTGCGCCACCGCCGCCGCGCTCGGCGGGAAAACCGGCCTGCTGCTCACGGCGTTTTTCGTCGGCTTTGGCGGTTTCGCGGTGGGATTTCAAGTGTTGGCGCTCGCACGGCAGGCCTCTATTCCAACACGGGGCTTTTGGTGGGGCCGCCTGTTGGGCGGTCTGCTCAATGTCGGTGTTTTTCGACTGCTGTTAATTTTCGACAAAACCGCCGTGGCCACGCTGGCCCAACACGCGCAGCCGGTGGCGGTCTATTCCTCCGACCGACTGCTGGGCGCCGTCTGCATCGCGGCCATGCTGCTGATATCACTAAAAAAATTGGAAGCGCCTGTTTTAAAATCCCGGCGCTGAATGCTGGTGAAAGCCTTCGTTTTGTGCTAAAATAGCCTTATAGCAGCATCGCACAGGTTTGGCGTCCAAGGAACGTTCTGCCCGCGCGCGGATCGCGCGGATATTGTTGGGTAACGGCGCAGCCAAAGTCGATCGTCCGCTTGCCGGTTTGTATTCCGCCCGACCGCCCCAGCATAAGGAGGTGTCAAAATGTTTAGGCCTAAGCTTTTTGGCAACAATATCACACCGTCGTGCAGCTATTGCGAATACGGCACCTTTACGCAGGATCAATCCGCCATTTTGTGCGCAAGGCGCGGCGTTGTTACGCCGGATTACGCCTGCCGCAAATTTGTTTACGATCCGCTCAGCCGTGTTCCAAAGCCGCAGCCCAAGCTAGCCAAATTTGACCCAAGCGATTTTGAGCTGTGATATGACTATCCGATAGAAAGCGCGAATAGATTTGCGCAAACTTTGCGTCTGATAAAGCGGTTTATGTCGGATAGTCGTATGAATATCCCAAGTATAAGGAGCATGCCATTTTGAAAAAATTGATGATGACACTGCTGGCGGCGTTGATTATCGTCGGCAGTATTCCGTTAACCGCCTGCAACAGGGCGGGTTTGAGCGTTAGCGATGACCCGGCTGCCGCGCCGTTAAACGGGCTGATGGTCAAATCGCACCAAAACGCCGATTTCCCCTCCAAGCCCCAGCTCTCGGCCAAGGCGATGCGCAAGGAGCTAGACGCGATCGCGCAATACGCGCAGGAGGCGGGCTATAACGCTATTTTATTCGAGGTCAGAAGTCAAGGGGAATCGCTTTACAGATCGTCTATTTTCCCAAGGAGCCAGTTTTTCTTAAAAAAACAGGGCGCTTTTACGCTGTTTGACCCCTTAAAAGAGATGATCAAGGCCGCCAAAAAGAAGGGACTGGCCGTTTACGCGGTCGTGGATCCCTATTCGTTGGGCACCGACCTATCCCAGCTTGCTAAAAAGCATCCTGCTGTAAAGGATAATTCCTTGACGTCGGTTATCGGGGAGAGCCATCTGTTGAACCCCGACAGCGCCCAGACGGTACAGCTCAACGCCAAGGATCTCGGTGCGATGGCCAAGCGTTACCAGCTCGGCGGCATTATTTTAGAGAACGCCCACGCGACCGACGGACTGCAAAACGCCGTCACCAGCCTGACGCAGAGCTGTCGCGAGGCGATTGCCGGCCGTACCCGTCTTGGTCTGATGCTGCCCGACGGCGCGTTGGAGGAGGACTTTTCGTCAGCGATAGCGCTTTGCGATCTCGTGCTGCCGACCATCGAAGCCGAGGTGAGTCCTGTTGACGACGACTACGCCAGCCGTCTTGCGGGTTGGCGACAAGCCGCGGGCGACAAGCTGGCCGCTGTGATCGATCTTAAAAATGACAGCCTGTCTGCGGTGCAACTTTCGGCCCAAGCGTTTGAGGCGGCGCAAAACGGGATTTCCGCACGGGTGGTAACCCATTACGGCGCGGCGCGCAGCCGCACCGACTTTGCGGGCGATCTGCTCGCTTCCATAGCTACCGCGAACGCCTATCAGCCCGTTGCACTGAACTACGCGCCGCGTCAGACCCTCTCAATCACCCGGCCGACGAGCGCCATCACCGTCGACACGGCGAGCTATTGTATCACCGGCACCTCTGACCCTACGCAGCCGCTGACGCTCGACGGGCAGGCGGTGGCGCGCGGCGACGACGGTTTGTTTGCGGTTTTAGTGCCGCTTAAATATGGCGCAAACACCTTTACGCTGCAACAAGGCGAAGAGCGCCAGAACGTCACCATTATGCGACCGGATGGCAGCGGCCCGGCGGCGACGACCGTCAACGTCACAGCCATGGCCCCCAGAAGCTCACTGTTGGCCTATAACGGCGTGGAATTTTCGATTAGCTGTGTCGCCCCAGCCGGAAAAACCGTGACGGCCACGCTGGACGGCACTACAGTAACGCTCACGCAAAACGCCGTTGCCGCACCCAATGTGCCCGCCGTTTTTTCAGGCAAAATGACGCTGACGGGCGCCGGCGACAGCGAAGTTAAAGACCTTGGCCCGATCACCTACGCGATTGAGGGTGGAGAAACCGCCGCCTCTGGCGGCAATGTCTACCTGCTCGGGCATGGTGCAACCGCTTATGTTCGCGTCACCGAATTTGTGGCCTCGGTCTTCCCCGACAGTTCGGTCGCCGAGGGCAACTATAAGTCGGTCTACAAAGCCGGTGTTATCGAAGAGATTGCCGACCAAATGGGCGAATATTACGCGCTGGCGTCTGGCGGTTATATCAAAAAGGCCACCGTGGAGGTGGTGGATAAGCGCGCCGTCATACCGCCGGTGCTGACCGGCGTCACCGAGCAGCACGACGACCGCGCCGAGCGGTTCATTCTGGCCGGACTTGACGGCGTCCCCTACACCTTTGCGGATGAGGAGGAGGACGGCCGCTGCACCATCACATTGCATCAGGCCAACACAACGGTCAATCTCAGTATGCTGCCTGCCGAAAGCGAATTGTTCTCAAACATTCAATGGTCGAACGACGGCAACGCGCTAGTCTGCACCCTGACGCCGCGCGACGCTAAAAAGGTCTGGGGCATTGATATTTTAAATCAAGGCAAGGACGCCGTGCTTTATGTCAAGCGCGCGCCGAAGTTGTCAGATACGCCGGGTAAGCCGATGGCGGGCGTCGTCGTCGTGCTCGACCCGGGACACGGCGGCACCGATACCGGCGCGCCCTCGACACTAGGGGCGTCCGGGCCCTACGAGCGGGATGTCAACCTCGCGGATGCGCAGATGCTCAAAATGCGCCTCGAGCAGCTGGGCGCGACAGTCGTGATGACCCGCACCGACAACGATACAACGTTGACGCTTTACGACCGCATGGAGACGGCGCAAAATACGCTGCCCGACTTCTTTATGTCGATGCACCACAACAGCGTGGCCGAGTCGCAGGATGCGAATCTGCACAGCGGCGTCGAGGCCTATTATTACGAACCGTTTAGCCGAGACTTTGCCGAGGCGGCGGCGCGCGGCATCTCCGAGAATGTCTACGCCCGCGACTACCGCTTCTCGGATTGGAGCTACTACACCGTGACCCGCATGCGCTATGCCCCGAGCATCCTGTGCGAGATCGGCTTTATGCCCAACCCGACCGAGCTAAAAAAGGTCTGCAACCTATCGGAAATTTACAAGACCGCCGACGCGCTGGCGCTCACCATGCTGAATCTGATCGCTTCAGCCAACCAACCGTGATACAGGCACCGCATGTCTTAAACATTGGCATGCGGTGCTTTTTCATAAATTTCATCCACTATTTTAACAATATACAACCTTTAAACACAAAGAATTCTTTTAGAATCGGT
>JAEWBS010000038.1 GCA_023391005.1 Bacillota bacterium
GCCTTTGCCGCCTGGCGCACCGTTGCGTTGTTTTCGATGATATATTGAGCGAGCAGTATGGCGCGCTCCTCCGGCAAGCCTTTCACATGTGTGCCCTCCCCTGTGTCGTCTTAGTGCATGTATATGCGGGGGAGAACAATTTTAGATTAACTTTTGTTTAATTGCGCCGGGCGGAGGAAAACATAAATTCCTTTTTAAAGAAACCGCAGGCCCAATTAGATTTGCGGTATGGTGTGGCGGTATGTATAATTGTGGAAGGAAGGACTGCGGGCGCGCAAATAGGCGCATTCACGGGTGCATTCACCGGCCCGGCGGCTCCGGTGTTTCTACCGGTGCTTGCCTTGGTCGGCGGGGTTGCGGGTTCTTTTGGCGGCAACGCCTTCGCTGGGGTGGGTTGTCGATATCACATATGCGGGATAGTGAAAAGATGTTTAAAAAGCATGTACCAAAAGAACTCAAAAAATTGGCGTCAAAAATGTTTGGCTTTATCTTTCGGGAGGATGAAGGCGAAGAAATTTTTCTTTCGGTCGAGGAAGATATACACACAATGGTTGACTATAATTTGCCCTATTACTTTATCACAACCCGCAGTTGTTCAAGCGGCTATGAACAGCCTATGAAGTATGCACTTCCGTTGATGGCATATCTTTTGAATGGCTATATGGTGTTTACCCATGTGTATGTCAAACGACGCCAAGAAAACGCTGTAGAAATGGGCGTAAAATTTTGTGCTGATTACGCAGAGAACGCCGCCAAGGAAAACGGAGAGGAAGAAGTCTATATAGATGGCAAAGGTGAAATGTTGGTTATCACCAAGGGTATGAATCAAAAGCTGGCGAAAGTCATTATGAATGCGCCGGCGCTTGCCGCCTCAGTGGGCTATACGCAAGCCGCCTTCGAGAAAATGCCGGAGCCGGGCAATATCGTCGATTTTCAGTCCGCATGGAATTTTTTAGAAAATAATTCTGTCGTTGATGTACAATGCCCATGCGCCGGTGCTGACGTGCATGTGGGTATCTCTTCGACCGAGGGCGCGGAGGCTTGGCTGGTGGAAAAGCTGCTGGCCTTCGCGAAGTTATACGGAACAAAATTTGATTTTGGCTGGCCCGAGGCATTGGCAGTTGCGCAGGCGTTGGACCCATGGGTTCCGGTGCGCAAAGAATAATCAGCCCAATTAATCTGACTGCATTTATAGCTTGAAAATACATAGAGGACATGCGTACGCGCATGTCCTCTATCGTTATAAGGTGCTCTTTGCGTGTAAATCTTTATAGATCTTGTCTTTTTTGGTAAAAATCTGACTTTTTCTGAAACTATTATGATACTCTGGGTTATCTATGTAGCTGCAAGTTCAAATTTTGACAGAAAAAGGAGAAAAAATGATATCCAAAACAAAACAGCCAGAGGCAAAGGTTTCTCCAAAGACGCGGGGTTTTAAAAGTCTTTTATCTAAAATACTGGTTTATATAGGAATTCCAGTACTTGGCTCCTATATACTCGTGGGTATTGTTCTTGCCGTAATCGTCAGCGCTTCGGTAGAGGATCTGTCCAGCACAAATTTGACCTCGCAATCTGAATCAGCGGCGCACCAGATCAATACTTTCTTCAAAGAATATATGATCATTGCGGATCAATTAGCGAACAATGCGCATCTACAGCAAATTATGGCCGAAGCGGACAAGACAACCACAATGGATCTGCACCCCGACTACGATAAAATGATGAAAACCGTAAAAACAGTCCGCGGAGACGACCCCAATATCCTTTCAATATTTTTGGCGAATATTACTGCTGAGCAAAGCGTCAATACCAACGGCGGAAATAACAAGGCCTATAAAACCACGGAACGGCCGTGGTTTATACAGATGGAAGCAAATAACGGTTTGACACTGACGGAGCCTTATGAGGATATCAATACCAAACAACAGGTCGTCACGATCGCGGCGCCGGTGTATCAGAACGATTCAGGTGAAATTTTAGGCGCGGTTGGCTTAGACCTTACCTTAGACCAGTTAGACGCGATTATTCATTCTCATAAGCTGGGTGAAACGGGCTATCTGATCTTAGCCACAAAAGGCGGGCAGATTATTTCGCACCCGAACAGTGACTATATCGGAAAGAATGTTGCCGACACGGAAATGTCCGATGAAATAAAACAAGCCATTTTGAACCAAGCTACAGGAAATATTACCTTTACCGCTCAAGGAGAACATACGCACGGCCATATTTCCACCGTAGATGGCCTTGGCTGGGTTATTGCTACCGCGCTGCCCGACTCGGAATTCTATCAAAACTTTAAATACGTGCAGTTCGTTATTTTGATCGCTTTTACGATGGCGATTGCGCTGATCGCTATTATGATCGTATTCATGGCGAGAGGCATCGTGTCACCCATTAAAGCGCTGACGCACACTGCAAATCTTATTGCGGACGGCAATCTGCATGTTTCCGCCGAGGTCAAATCCAGAGATGAAACCGGCCGAATGGCAGAAGCGGTGAACCGAACTGTCGTACAGCTAAATCAGTATATCACCTACATCAACGAAATTGCCCGTACTCTGGACAGCATGGCAAGCGGGGATATGCGCATCTCTCTTAAAGAGAATTATGTTGGCGAGTTCGCAGTCATTAAGGAAGCTTTTATGCACATCGCCGCTTCGCTAAATCATACCCTGACTGAAATTAACCAGGCTGCCGATCAGGTCAATAGCGGCGCTGAGCAAGTTTCGTCAGCCGCACAGGCGTTATCCTCCGGCGCTACGGAACAGGCGGCAACGATTGAAGCGCTCACCGCCTCGGTTGCCGTTGTGTCGCAACAGGCGGAACAAAATACCGCCAGCGTCCAGAAATCGGTAGAATATGTTGAGCAGGTGGGCCAAAATATTACCGACAGCAACGACTACATGCAGCGCCTGAATACCTCCATGCAGGAAATTAGCGTGACCTCTCGGGAGATTTCTAAAATCACCAAGCTGGTAGAGGATATTGCCTTTCAGACCAACATTCTCGCTCTAAATGCAGCCGTGGAAGCAGCGCGTGCCGGTAATGCCGGAAAGGGCTTTGCCGTGGTCGCGGATGAAGTGCGCAACCTTGCGGCAAAATCTGCGGAGGCGGCCAAACAAACCGCTGAGCTGATTGACAAGTCATCCGCAACCGTGTCCAAGGGCGCGCAAATTGCAAACGATACATTGAAACGGTTGGTTGAAGCCTCAGAAAAGGCCGCGTTGGCCGTACAGTCTATTCGTGAAATAGAGACCGTCATCTGTGTGCAGGCGGTTTCTATTGAACAAATCAATGAGGGCTTAACCCAGGTTTCAGCCGTGGTGCAAACAAATGCCGCGACCGCGGAAGAAAGCTCGGCTTCCAGTGAGGAGCTGGCCGCTCAGGCACAAATCTTGCAGCAGGCGGTTAGTAAATTTAAGCTTTCTGATATGCAGCAGCATTCCGCACATACCGCAAAAGAGGCGTCGCACGCGGTCCTCGCCTACGCGCCACTTGAGACAAGCAAGTATTAACGCAATCAGAAAGCAGGATGTTTTCCGCTTATTTGGATTTTTTCCGCATAGTTGCCGTCTTTTAGAAGCTTTAATACGTCCACATTTTCCACCTTATAAGATGCAAATACCCTGCCAAATCTATGACCATTCTAAAATTGTTGGGCTACAGTGTAGATCTTTATAACAGGCATCAATCGAGGAGGGCATGCGCGTGCGCATGCCCTTTCCCTTTAGCTAACTTACCGGGCCTCCGACCTTCCCCATTCAATTAACCGACAACTGTATGGTGGGCCTCGGAATATCAAACGCCTTTGCATCCGGCGCTCAGATGACCCCTTTGTTTAAATGCACGGCTCCAACACATACACCTGTAAAATTTCGAGGTGTGGCCGAACCGCCCGCAGCCCCATTAAGGGTGTTTGGAATTTTCCCCATCCTTTTGCCGTCCGCCAAAAATTCCTTGTGCATTTCTGATAAAAACGCCATTGAAATTTTTTACTGATCTACTATTTTCCGAAGTAAAACTTGTGGGTGCTCTGAAACTACTTGTTTTACCTTGTTTCGTTATGCTGCTATATTACCAAATAGAAAGACAAAGACAGGCCTGTCTTTATTGCACTTGCCAATGCAGGAGGATTTATCAATATGGAACAAACGGAAGACAAAGCCTGGGGGCTGATGGTTGGCGGCTACGATTTGCACGTCCATACGGCGCCGTCAGCCTTCCCCCGGGCATTGGATAGCTGGGAACTGATTAACGAAGCCAACCGGGCGGGCATGGCCGGTGTTATGCTGAAAAGCCATTACGAATCCACCGCCATCCGCGCCGAGCTGATCAACCGGTACAGCGGTTGCAAAACAAAGGCGTACGGCGGTATCGCGCTCAACTGGCCAGCCGGCGGCATGAATGTTTACGCAGTCGAAAATGCCCTGAAGGTTGGCGCAAAGATTGTATGGATGCCAACGCGCGACTCGGCCAACAGTTTGGAATTTGGCAATATGGACGGCGATTTTTTTGAACGGGAGGGCATCTATATCCTGACGCCGGGCGGAAGGCTTAAAGACAGCGTCTACGATATTATGGATGCCGTCAAAAAATACGACGGCACGCTCGCAACGGGCCACCTGAGCCCCAAGGAGTCGATTTTGCTCTGCCGCGAGGGACGGACCAGAGGCGTACGCATGATTTTAACTCACCCCGAGTTTCCGCGCACGAGAATTTCGGCGGATATCCAGAAGGAGCTCGCCGACGCGGGCGTCCTGATCGAGAAGAACTGGTTCAACGTGGCACAGGGCGCGGTCAGCATCGGAGAGATGGCACAAACGATTCTACATGTTGGGCCCGGCCGAACCTATATCGCGACCGATCGCGGACAGGAGGGGGCGCCCCGCCCCACGGCCGAGCTGCACCGCTTTATCTGCGCGCTTTTAAAGCAAGGGTTGACCGGCACACAGATTCGCGACATGGTTTGCTGCGTCCCAAAATCCATTGTGGATTAGAACGATAAAACTTTTTAGGAGGAATAAGGAAATGAAAAGCATTCGATTAACGGCACTTGCTCTGACTCTGGTTCTGGCTTTGGGCCTAACGGCCTGTAAGGGAACGTCGGCTCCTGCTCCGACTTCACCCTCCGGCGCAGGCGGCAGCGAGGCGGCGGGCAAAACCTATAGCCTGAGCGTCGGACACACCACCGCAGCCAACGAAAACGACCCGTACTATCTCACGGTCATGAAGTTTAAGGAGATTGTCGAGCAGAAAACCAACGGGCGCATCAAGGTCGACGACTACCCCAGCAGCCAGCTCGGCTCCGAGCCCGAGATGTGGGAGGGCATGCAGACCGGCACCTGTGACATGGCCATTATGACCAACGCTTATGTCTCCTCCTATGTGCCGGCAAACGGCGCGCTGGACCTGCCGTTCATCTTCTCTGACCTTAAGCAGGCCCGCGACATCCTCGACGGCGATTTCGGCCAAAAGCTCATCGATAAAGCGAACGGCACCGGCGTCACGGTTCTGGCGTTCTCCGAGGGTGGCTTCCGCCAGCTTTGCACCCGCAACACGCCGGTGGCAAAACCCGCCGATTTGGCCGGTCTGAAGATCCGCTGCATGGAAACCAAGATCTACCTCTCGGCTTATTCGGCGCTGGGCGTCAACGCCACCCCGATGGCTTGGGGCGAGCTGCTGACCGCGTTGCAGCAGGGAACGGTGGATGGCTGCGACGCGCCGCTGAGCGTGCTTTACACCAACGGCTTCCCCGATGTCTGCAAGTACATTGACAATGTCAACCTGTTCTACTCGCCGCTGCCCATCTGCATCTCTACGCAGGTGTTCGAGTCGATGTCGGCCGAGGACCAGAAGCTGCTGCGCGACGCCGCCGTGGAAGCGTCCGTCTACACCCGCGCCAACAACGACGCCAAGGCCAAGAGCATGGAGGAGGATCTGACCGCCAAGGGCATGACCATCATTTCGGAGGCCGAGGTCGATCTCGAGGCTTTCCGCCAGACCGCCAAGCCCTGCTATGAGCAGATGGAATCCTATATCGGCAGCGAGTGGGTCAACGAGCTCAAGACGCTGGTTGGCATGGCCTGATTCTTGTTTTGAAACAGCCTCGGCGGTCGTGCTAAAGCGCGGCCGCCGACGCGGGATACACAAAGGGGGATACTCTATGAAAACGCTCAAACGCGTTTCAAACGCGGTGAACTCGGCCGTCAGCTATGTCGGTATTTCGCTGTTCGTGATTTTAATTGTCGCCTGTATCGCACAGGTCTTCTTTCGATTCGTTCTGAACAATTCGCTGTCCTGGACCGAGGAGCTGGCCCGGTACTGCTTTATCTGGATGCATATGATTGGCGCCTCGCTTTTGATCGGCGCCGGTGAACACGCTACCGTCACGGTTGTTATGGACCTGCTGCATGGCGCCGCCCGCAAGGCACTCGATGTGCTGATCGAGATGGTCATCTTTCTCAACGGCGCCGTCATGCTGCATTCCGGCGTTATGCTCTCCTACAGCTCGCGCGCCAATTTGAGCACCGCCATGTCGGTGCCCATGTGGGTCATCAACGCCTCGGTGGCGATGGGCGGCCTGCTGCTAATGTTTCAGGCTGTTGTCAAAACCGCCGTCATCCTGTGTGACAGGCCGCAAAAAAAGGAGGGTGACGCACAATGACGCTGGTACTGATCACGCTTTTCGGGCTGATGCTGCTGGGTGTACCGGTGGCCTTTTCAATCATATCTTCAGGGTTGGTTTACTTAAATTCAACAAATGTTAGCTTTCTTGTCGTGGCCCAACGTCTGGTGTACGGCCTAAACTCGTTTACGCTGCTGGCGGTTCCGCTGTTTATTCTCGTGGGCAACCTCATGGATTTTGGCGGCATTTCCAAGCGCTTGACCGACTGGGCCAAAAGCCTCTTGGGCTGGCTGCCCGGCGGCTTGGGCATCGTCACCGTCTTTAGCTGCGCCATCTTTGCGGCGCTGACCGGCTCGGGACCCGCCACCGTCGCCGCCATCGGCTCGATTATGCTGCCCTCGATGACCAAGGCCGGCTATTCTAGGGAGAGCAGCGCGGGACTCGTCGCGGCCGCAGGCGCTCTGGGCCCCATTATTCCGCCCAGCATCCCGATGATCATTTACGGCGTGACCATGAGTCTGTCGATTCCCGCCATGTTCATCGCGGGCATTGTGCCCGGACTGGTCATTGCGGCGGCGCTGAGTGTTGTCAACGTCATCTTTGCTTATAAAAATCCCGAGGTTTTAAAGCATGCGGGGCAAACGAAATTTGATTTTAAATACTCGTTAAAAATGTTCTGGAAGGCGCTGGGCGCTCTGGGGCTGCCCGTGCTGATTCTCGGCGGCATCTACGGCGGCATTTTTACCCCGACCGAATCCGCGGCGGTAGGCATCGTGTACGCGCTGATCGTCGGCTTTGCACTGGGGGAGCTTAAAGTAAAGGATCTGCCGCGCATTCTGATTTCGTCGCTCAAAACCTCCACAATGGTCAATTTCATCATTGCGGCGGCTTCGATCTTTTCGTGGGTGGTATCCAAATCACAGATCGGCACGGCGATCTCGGACGCTTTTATCACGCTGGTCAACGGCGACCGCAACATGTATCTGTTTGTGCTCGTCATGATTCTGCTCGTGGTTGGCTGCCTGATGGACAACGTCGCCGCGACGCTGATTCTGGCGCCCATCCTCATCCCTGTCGGCATTTCATTGGGCTGCAACGAGCTGCACATCGGCATGCTGTTCTGTATCTGCCTTGTGGTCGGTTTTGTCACGCCACCCTTCGGGTATAACCTGTTTACGGCCGTCTCAATCTCCGGCCTAAATTTTAAACAGATCGTCAGGGGCAGCATCCCCTTCCTGTTGACTGAAATCGCGCTGCTGTTTGTGTTTGCTTACGTGCCGGGAATCATTACCTGGCTGCCCAAGCTGATGGGCTACAGCTATTGATACGACCCGTGATACGGGTTAAAGGCCCGGCTTAACGCAGGCAAAAAAATAAACGCGTCCGCCAGCGGCGGCCTGCTTCCCTCTCGGGGCGGGCCGCCGCTTTGTCGGAGCCTCTTGGCGGGCGAAAAATCGCGAACAGCGGGACGCGCACGCAAAAATCTGCTATGATAAAATAGCTGTAAGACGGCGATTCCGTCAAATTTTGCACAGTGACACACCCCTCAACAGGGTACTCGCCGTTTATACGCTTGAACGCGTCAGCAACAAAAATATAAAACACAGGAGGGACGGGCCAATGCGGACGGGCTTTGAAATTTTTTTGCTTGTAGCGGAAAAAATGAGCATTTCACACGCGGCACAACAGGCCTATATTACCCAGCAATGTGTCAGCGACCATATTAAGCGTCTGGAAAAGGAGTATAACGTCAAGCTGTTTGAACGCAAGCCCAAGCTGAGCCTGACGCCCGCAGGCGAGGTGATGCTTGAAAATCTGCGCAATATCCGAATCTTAGAAAAAAGCATGGACGACAGCCTGTACAGCATGGCCAGCGGCGAAAGCGGTTCCTTCACGCTTGGCATCAGCACCTCGCGCGCCTCGGTCATATTGCCGGGTGTGCTATCTCAGTACTATAAGATGTTCCCCAAGGTGAACATCTCCTTTTGCATTGAGGACACCAAGATTTTGGAGGAACGGCTGCTGCGCGGCGAGATCGATCTGTTCATCGGCGTCAATACCGACCCCGATCCCTCCTTTGATATCCGCACAATGGCGGACGACGAGATTCGGCTCATCATCTCCTCCCACCTGCTGCGCTCGTATTTTGAGGAAATCCAGATTGATAAAATGCGCGGCGGCGTCGATCTCAACCATTTCACGAATATCCCCTTTGCCCTCAGCTTCAAAACCGGAAAGGTCAACCATGTGATCATGGAATATCTCAACTACCACCACCTGCGGCTCAATGTCGTCTATAATATCAGCGACTGCGAGGCGCAGATTATGCTGTGCGCCTCGGGCGTCTGCGCATCGCTGTGTCCCCGCATGCTGCTCAACACGGCCCACCGGCACAACCTGACCAGCGCCGAGCACAACAAATTATATATGTTCCCAATCAGCGGGCTGGACAGGCCGCTGCATATCGACATCGTGAGCCACAAGGGCGTGATACAGCCGGCGTTTATCCGCCGCTTCATCGCGCTGATGCAGGAGGAGGTCCGGCGGATCAGTCGGCAGTAAAGCACACGCGACAGGCGACCCTCTCTAAATCCGCTCTGATCACACCGGTCTATTTCAGATTCGGCGTCTCTATATCTATGTCTCAAAAACTTTCAGAAATTGGGGGCAATTGATGCTCAAAGTGCCGAAAAAGCGCGTCCCAATTGACTTTACCGCCGCAAAATGTTAGTCTAAAGTGTATTTTTCACATCGATTTTACATATAGCCGTCTAAACCGCATGAATGCGACAATAAGACGTGATGATTAAGGGAGGAAGGCTCTGGTGAAGCGTGCAAAAGGCGTTATCTGGCTGCTGTTGATGCTGCCCGGCATTCTATTCGTGGCTGTTTTTATGCTGATTCCGCTCTGCCTGCTGGCGGTCACCACCGTCTCGCCGCAAAGCGGTAGCTTTTCGCTGAATGCTTATTTCGCGATGTTCGGCGGCGAATATTTCCGTCAGGTCTTTTCGCGCAGCCTGCGTCTGAGCCTGTTGAGCACGGCGGTCTGCGCGGTGCTGGGCTTTCCGACCGCGTATTATATCTCGCGTTTTTCAAAGCGCAAGGGGCTTTTGATGGCGCTCGCGGTGTTCCCGATGTTCACAAGCCCGGTTATCCGCTCGTTTAGCTGGATGGTCATCCTCGGCAAAAAGGGGATCGTCAACAGCATGCTGGTGGGCAGCGGGCTTTTTGCAAAGCCGCAGAGCCTTTTGTATAACGAATTTTCGATGACCGTCGGCTTTGTGCAGCTGTTTTTGCCGCTGATGATCCTCTCGCTGATCGGCGTCATGGATAGCATTCCCGACGAATTGAGCCTTGCCGCCTGCAATTTGGGCGCGACGCGGCTGAGGGCGTTTTTCAGCGTCGTATTTCCGCTGAGTATTTCCGGCCTTGTCACCGGCAGCGTGCTGGTCTTTACCGGCTGCCTGACGGCCTACACCACGCCGCAGCTTTTAGGCGGCACCGACACGCGGGTGCTCGCGACGGTAATCTATCAGTACGCGATGAGCCTTGGCGACTGGGTTCAAGCCGCCGTTGTGGCCGTGACGATGATCGTCGTGACAGTGGTCGTATCGGTCGTCTTTAACGCGGTAAGCAAGCGGATTAACCCCATGGCGTAAGGCCGTTTAACGGCTGCTGACCCGTTTGACGGATGATGCCAACACCCAGTGGCAGCTCTTGTGCCGCCGCGAATGCGCCTAAGTTTAAAATGACCACACCCGTCGGACGCGGGTGCAAAATAGATGAAACAGACGCTCGGAGAGGATGTGCCACCTGTGTCGCTTTTGGAACTGCAAAGCATTACGGCAGGCTACGACAAAAATGTGATTCTCAAGGATTTTAACCTCAATGTGGAAAAGGGCGAACTGCTCAGCCTCTTGGGCGCGAGCGGCTGCGGCAAGACGACGACGCTGCGCCTTGTCGCGGGCTTTTCTGAGCCGATGAGCGGCCGCTTTATGTTTGACGGCCGCGACTATACCCATGTGCCGCTGCACAAGCGCAATTTCGGCTTTGTGTTCCAGAGCTATGCGCTGTTCCCGCACATGACCATCTTTGAGAACGTCGCGTTCGGCCTTAAAATGCGTAAAATGGACACCGCCGCGATCAACGACGCCGTGCGGGACATTCTGAAAACCGTCGACCTCGAGGGATTTGAACAGCGATTGCCGCGTGAGCTCTCGGGCGGGCAGCGGCAGCGCGTCGCGCTGGCCCGCGCGCTTGTGGTACGGCCCGACCTTTTATTATTCGATGAGCCGCTCTCAAATCTGGACGCCAAGCTGCGGGTCAAAATGCGGGTCGAGATCCGCAAATTGCAGCAGGAGCTCGGCTTTACGGCCATCTATGTCACCCACGATCAGGAAGAATGCTTTGCCATCAGCGACAAGGTCGCGATTATGAATAACGGCATCATCGAGCAGCTCGGCGCGCCAAGCGCGATCTACAACAACCCTAAAACCGAATTCGTCGCCCATTTTGTGGGCTTTGAAAACTTTTTTGACCTCATCCGCACCGGTGAAAACAGCTTTTCATCGGCCGGAATTCCGCTTGTGGCCGACCAGCTCCGCGCGGGCAACCGCTTTAAGGGCTGTATCCGCCCCGAGGATATTCTGGTTTCTGCCGCCGGGGCAAAAGTCACCAACGCCGTACCCGGGCGGGTGGTCGTCAGCACCTTTTTGGGCAAGCGCAACCAATATAACGTCGAGACGCCCATCGGCGAGCTGGTGGTCAGCACCAGTCAGGAGCAGTCCTTCAACATCGGCGACGCGGTAACGCTGTCGCTGGTGTCGAATAAAATTATTCTGATTTAGTTGGAAGGATGAAAAAGAAAAATGAGTAAAAAGGTTTTAACCCTTGTTCTGGCCGCGGCGATGGCCGCGCTTTCTCTCTCGGCCTGCGGCGGTGCTTCAAGCGCGCCCGCCTCTTCGGCAGCGCCTGCCTCCTCCGCGTCTGAATCCGCCCCTGCTGAGAAGCCCTTTGAGGGCCAGACCCTCTCGATCAGCACCTTTAGCTTCAACGCTGAACTGCTGCAAAAGAACATCTATGACCCCTTTATGGAAGCCACCGGTGCCAAGCTGGTTGTCGATACCGGCAAGAACGCCGAGCGCGTGACCAAAATCAAGGAATCGCCCGAGAGCTATGACATCGTCGTCATTGGCGACCTGTTTGTGGCACAGTTGGCCGAGGCCGACCTTATCGACACCGTCGACCGCGCCGCGATGACCAATCTTGACGCGCTTTACGAC
>JAEWBS010000063.1 GCA_023391005.1 Bacillota bacterium
TGATATCCCGAATGAAATATATTGACCGCTGGGGGCTGATGCGCTGCACCCGCAACGAGACGCTGGCCGAGCATACGCTTGAGACGGCCATGCTGACCCATGCGCTCGTCGAGATCGGCAACAGCCGGTTTATGCGGTCGCTCGACGCGGGCCGGGCGGTGCTCATCGCGCTGTACCACGACAGCGCCGAGATTATTACCGGAGATCTGCCCACGCCTGTCAAATATCACGATCTGGGTATTCGGGTGGCTTACCACTCGATTGAGCGGCAGGCCACCAGACGGCTGCTGGCTATGCTGCCCGATACGCTGCGACCGGCGTTCGGCGCCTGCCTCGATCCCGATCAGGCGGATAAGGAGGCGTACGGGCCGTATGTCAAGGCGGCGGACAAGCTCTCGGCATTGATCAAATGTACCGAAGAGCTCAAGGCGGGGAACAAGGAGTTTCAGTCGGCGTCCAAGGCGATCGCCGAGCACCCTGCGTTGCAACTGCCTGAGGCACAGATTTTTATTAAGGAATATCTCCCGGCCTATGCGCTGTCCCTCGATGAGGTTGAGCGATTTGGAAGAGAAAATACCGTTGAATAGAACTATATTTTAAATAGCGCGCTGATGTACATCAATGCGCCCCCGCACAGCATTTCCCCTCTTTGAGGGGGCTTGATTAAAATAGGGCCAAAAATGCTATAAAAACAGGCGCTGCTTTAAAGACGGCAGCGCCTGTTTTGTGTCAGCGGCACATATTTAGCATAAATATACTCCGCATCACAGGGGCGGGGAGCCGCAGCGCGACATCGCCCGTGCATACCGACGCTATATTTGCTGCCCGCAAAGCTCGCGCAGCACCACCCGGATAGCCGCCGCCGTATTGATGCTGAACGCCTCATAAGGCCATACCGGACGGTAGCGCTCGCTCCAATATTGCTCGGCATAGCCCGCGAAGATACCGTCAGCGTCCCGCCCTTCTTCAAACAAACGGCGAATCAGGTCGGCCGATTGGGTCATGGCAGCCCGTGATGCAGCCAGATAATCGGCGCTCTGCGCCGCCGACAAGGGCGTTGGGGTGTGCGAAAGAATGAACCGGCGCTCGCCCAGCGCGGCGATGCGGTCCACCGAGTCAAGCGCGGCCTGATAGCCGCTTAAAAAGCAGGGTTGCACACGACCGTCAGGACGGGACACGCCGAGCGTTTCGCACAGCCAGGTTACGCCTTCTTGGGGCCAGTCGACTGAGATCGAATCTTTTGTGTGGCCCGGGGTGAACAGCACCCGGCAGACACCGTCGTCGAACCGAAATTCCTGACCGTCAGTCAGCGGTGTGAGAACTTGCAGCTCGGCGTCATCAAAGCTGCCGCCCGTAAAGCCCGCGCCATAAAGGCGCTGCGCATTTTGGCACATTTTGTGTATCGTATTCAGCGCGGTTGGCTTTGTAAACACCTCGCACACATAAGGGTGCGCATAGACCGGTGTCGCAGGAAAAGCGCGCCGCAGCCAGGGCAATCCAGCCGCATGGTCATAGTGCGAATGGGACAGAATAATCGCATCGAGCATTCGATGTCCCAGATGCGCCTTAATGTTCTCGACCGTTTCGGGCGCACAGAACGAGACGGTGCAGTCGAGCAGAACGGCGGAACGCTCGCCGAGTATCAGTTGACAATTTCCGGCGGGGTGCGCCGAGACAAACAGGCATTGCAGCATGCGCGGGTCCATCCTTTAAGCTGAGAAATTGTTTTATTGCAATATCATAAGCGCAAGCGCGTGGCATTCGTTGCGCATCAACGGCGGCGCTGCATTAAGCCGCGAGCCGTTGTACCGCCAATTATTATGCCATATTTTACGAAGAAATGGAAGAGTCTTTGCGACAAGACTGCAAAGAGTAGGCTCAAACCCTCTTAGGATGCGGGGAAGTTGCTGATGAAAACACAGAATATCGTTTTATCCTTAGAAATTTCATGCAGGATTTTCGAAATAAAAATTGCAGATTTTTTTCAGCTTAAAAGTTGGTTTTAAAAACGTATCTCTGTCGATGCAAAATTTTTTAATTTTTAACATTTATAGAAAATGAATTTTGGGTATCGATTTGATGCAAAATTTTAGGGGGAAATTAATTTTAAATGCTAAAATATGAATCAAAAAATTTGCATCCGTCAAAACTTCGATTATAAAATCACAAATAAAGTCTATGCGCGAAAATGGCTTGATTAAGCGCAAAAACAGGCTATTGACGCATCAAAATTAATCGGGTATGATGTAAACGTTGCATACCAATACCAATAATTTTTTGGGAGGAAATAACCATTATGAAGTGCTTAATTATTGACGCTGTGCATGAGGCTATTGCGCAGGAGCTCGGAAAGCATATGCAGGTAGATCACAAGATGCTGCCCACTCAGGCGGAGCTTGCTGCACTTATCCCCGACTACGATGTCCTGATTATGCGTGTTGATCCTGCAATTAATAAAGAAATTCTTGATGCCGCCAAAAATCTTAAGGTCATCGGTGTTTGCTCGGTCGGCCTTAACCATGTCGATATGGAGGCCGCTAAGGCCAAGGGCGTTCAGGTGTTCAACGCGCCCGGTCTTAACGCCAACGCGGTGGCTGAACTGACGCTTTCTAAGATGTTGGATCTTGCCCGCAATACCATGACGGCCAACCATGACGTCAAGGTTCTCAAGCAGTGGGACAAGTATAAGTTTGTAGGCCGCGAGCTGCGCGGACGCACGCTGGGCGTTGTCGGCTTTGGCCGTATCGGCCGCCGTGTGGCCGAGCTCGGACGCGCGTTTGGCATGACGACCGTCGCCTATGACCCCTTCCTCAAGCCCGAGGATTTCGAGAAAGAAAGCACCACCGGTATGGAGGTCGAGGAGCTGCTGAAGGTTTCCGACTTCATTTCCATCCACGTTCCGCTGACCCCCGAGACCCGTGACCTCGTTTCTAAGAAGCAGATTGCCTTCATGAAGAAGGATGCAGTTGTGCTCAATATGAGCCGCGGCGGCATTGTGAACGAGAAGGATGCCTATGAGGCGCTCAAAAATGGCGAGCTCGGCGGCTTTGGATCTGACGTTCTTGAGAACGAGCTGGCCGGCGGTGGTCTGACCGAAGGCGCCGGCTTTGACTCGCCGCTGTTTGAGCTTGAGAACTTTCTGGTCTCTCCGCACATCGGCGCACAGTCTATCGATGCCTCTAAGGACATTGGCGCGCACATCATTTCTAAGGTGAAAGAGGCTTTGTCTCTGTAATCTTGCCATATAGCTTCATTTTTGTAAAAAAGACCGCAGCGTTTGCTGCGGTCTTTTTTTACTGTTAATCATATTTGGGTCAGCGGTTTATTTGCCTGCTTAACCGTAGCCGAAGGCGCTGGTGTTTTCA
Organism: Bacillota bacterium; assembly: GCA_023391005.1. Taxonomy (GTDB): domain Bacteria; phylum Bacillota; class Clostridia; order Oscillospirales; family Ruminococcaceae; genus Yanshouia. Next base: position 3,366 of record JAEWBS010000063.1, read on the forward strand.
ATCGCTCATAGTGGTGGTTTTAGACGCGCATGAACTAGCTCATTTTAAATCAGGTATTAAATGTCATGTACCGATATCTTGTACGAAGCATTACAGCGCTACGCTTGAGAAATACCGGTACGGATGGAGAAACCTTTGGCTGATGGCGTGTGTAAATTAAGCTTGCATCTATTTTATAGATGTGTTTGAAAGAGGGAACAGGGTATTTTGATAAATGCATATAAAATGAAATATTAATCATTTTGTATGAATATTAGCGACATGGAATGAATTTTCATCAGATTTAATCTGTTTACATTTATAGTTTTACGACACCTAAAATAATTTGAGAAGTTAAAATATTTTGCTAATTCTGTTTGGTAGTCCTGCTAATAAGTACACTTTAATAGAAAAAATAGAACATTTATTAACTTGATCAAAACAAGTTGCCTTATAATTGGTCTAAAAATCTAGAACAAAATTGTGCAATATTCAATTTTAATGATCAAAGTACTTAAAAGCACATGATATTTTTTTAGCAATATCACATACGCGTAAATATTGCTTAAAAATTAAAATTGTGTTAATATTTATATGTATTCTTTCATCAATTTGTATGCGTAGTGAGGACAGTTAGGGATTTGAATAGACCCATTTGGTGGAGGAGACAGAAAGGAGATCGGCGCAAAAAAGGGTATATTTCGTAGGCATGTAATCCGGCAATGCGGTGGCGTTCGTAGGCTTGTGCGTGTTATACATATCTGTGCGTGCAGCCGACGGGACAGCTTCTTAATTAGCCGGGAAAAATTCGGATAGGAGTGACCAATATAATGAAGAAAATTTCCGTAATTGCATTGGCATTAACCATGATTCTCGTGGCAACCGCCTGCGGCGGTTCCTCCAGCGCGGCACCGTCCGCCGCCCCTGCCCCTGCGGGTTCGTCCGCTCCCGCGGCTTCTTCTGCACCGGCTCCTGGCAAGACGACGATTCTGACTATCGGCACCGCTGATACCGGCGGCACCATGTATCCTGTCGGATGCACCATCGCCAAGGTTATCAACGACAATGTTCCCGGCGTTAAGGTTAATGCCGAGACGTCCGCAGGCTCTCCCGCGAATACCGTCAACCTTCAGGCCGGCGAAATTGACCTCGGCATGATCGCGGGCGACGTCGCTTTCGAGGCTTATAGCGGCACCGGCAAGTTCGAGGGCAAGGCCTGCGCCGACATCCGTGCGCTTGCGGCCACCTACCCGTCCCTTTCGAACTGGATCGTGCTCGAGTCCTCCAAGCTTCAGTATGTTGAAGAGCTCGGCGGCAAGAAGCTGGCTATCGGCCCGTCCGCTTCGGCGACCGCCATCGCCGCGAATGCCGGTCTTACTGCCGCGGGCGTTACCGCGGGCGCGAGTGAGTATCTCGGCCTGACCGAAGGCGCCGACTCGGTTGGCGACGGCGTTCATGACGCTGCGCACGCCTTTGCCGGTATTCCGATCGGCGGTTTCCTCAACCTGACCAACATCAAGGCTTCGCACCTGCTTGCTTATAAGGAAGAGACGCTGGATAAGATCATTGCTGCCAACGGCTCCTACTACAAGGCTGTCATCCCCGCCGGTACCTATAATGGCCAGACTCAGGATATCCCCACCTTTGGCGTTAAGTGCCTCGTAGCGGTCAACGCTTCGATGGACGATGAGCTTGTCGGTAAAATGGCCGAGGCGCTGCACACCCATCCCGATGATCTGGTCGCGGGCCACGCTTCGATGACCGCCATGACCGATGCGGCGTTCATGTGCAACGACCTGCCCATCCCGCTGCATCCCGGCGCCGAGGCTTATTACAAGAGCGCCGGCCTCATTAAATAAGCGCTGCTTATCTTAAAATTTTAAACAACATTTCCGAATTAAGTCAGATGCCGTTCGGAGCGATATGCTTCGAACGGCATTGGCAAATATTGTAATCATAGCCGAGAGAGATTGATGGATTAAGGAGATTTATATGGCTAAAAAAGAGAATGTCAATGCACCGGCCGAAATTGACATAGCCAGTCTGGACAGCGACCTTGCTGTACTGAAAGTTGTCGAAGAGGGCGGCACCAATCCGTTTATAAAAGCGGCTTCGGTGGTGGCCATCCTGATGAGCATATTCCACCTTTATACGGCGCAGTTCGGCCTTCTGGATGCGATAGGCCAGCGCGGCACGCACATGTGCTTCGCTATTACCATCCTGTTGCTGACTATGCCGCTTGCAGACCATACTATTTTTACAAAGACCTTAAAGGATAATAAGGCCTACCGTTCCATTTGCCGTTTTATTGACCTTGTGTTGATCGTGCTCGTGTGGTTTGCCACCTATATGTGCCGTGTCGAAAGCCTTGCGCAGAACGACAGCATGGGCATTGTAACCATCTGGGCTTCCATCTCGGGCGGTATTTTATATGTCATTGTCATCGAGGCGTCGCGCCGTTCGCTTGGCTGGATTTTGCCGGTGCTGGCGATGGTGTTCACCCTTTATGCGCTGACCGGCGCGTATCTGCCTCTGGCTATTGCGCACCGTGGTTACAGCTTTAAGCGCATCTTTGAGTTCTTGGCGGTTGCGGGTGACGGCATGTTTGGTCAGACCCTGACCGTTTCCGCCACGGTTATCTTCATGTTCGTCATGTTCGGCTCGTTTCTTGAGTCATCAGGCTGCTCCGGTTTTATCAACGATATCGCGATCTCGTTGACCGGACGTATCAAGAGTGGCCCGGCGCTGTCCGCCGTTATCGCCTCTGCGCTGATGGGTACCATCAACGGCTCGGCGGTGGCCAACGTGGTCGGTACCGGCACCTTTACGATTCCGCTGATGAAATCGAGAGGCTACAAGCCGGAATTCGCCGGCGGCGTTGAAGCGGTCGCGTCAACCGGCGGTCAGATTTTACCCCCCGTTATGGGATCGGGTGCCTTTTTGATGGTTGCGTTTACCGCGGAATCTTACATGACCATTGTTAAGTGCGCGACACTGCCCGCTATTTGCTATTTTGTCGGCTGCGCTTTCTCGGTTATCGCGCAGGCGGAAAAGGCCGACATCAAGCCTACGCCTGCGGATCAGATTCCGGTCGCGAGAAAGGTGCTCAAGGACGGCTGGATCTATCTGCTGATCATCGCCGTTCTCGTCTACTGCCTGCTGGGCGCGCAGCTCTCGCCCTCCCGTTCGGCGCTGTTTGCCATCTATTCGGTGCCGCTTGTCATGCTGCTGGATAAAAAGAAGCGTTTTACTTACAAAGAAATTGTTCCATCCTTGAAAAAATCAGGCTTTAGTGCCGTGTCCGTTGTGCTGGGCTGCGCCTGCGCCGGTATCGTTGTGTCGATGGTTTCGTTGACCGGCATCGGCGTTGTGTTCGGCGATATGATGATCTCCGCCTCGGGCGGCAGCCTGTTTATGTCGCTGGTATTCACCGCAATGGCCTGCATCGTGCTTGGCATGGGCTTGCCCACGACGGCAGCTTATGTTATCGCCGCGTCGATTCTGGCCCCCGCGCTTGTCAAACTCGGTTTAGCCATGCTGACCGCACATCTCTTCGTGTTCTACTTTGCCTGCCTGTCGGCCATCACGCCTCCTGTCGCGCTGGCGGCATATGCGGGAGCCGGTATTGCAAAGTGCAGCCCGATGACCACCGCTGTTGAGGCCTGCAAGGTCGGCTTTGCCGGATTTATCGTGCCGTTTGGCTTCTGCTATACGCCGGCATTCATGATGCAGGGTACCTCTATCGAAATTATTTACGTTTTTGGCACGGCGCTGCTCGGTGTGTGCGCCATGTCGATGGGCTTCCAGGGCTGGTATTTCAAGCACCTGAACCCGATAGAAAGAATTGCGCTACTGGGCGGCGGCGTGGGCCTGATTCATCCGGGCACGCCATCGAATATAGTGGGCGTCGCCATCATGATCGGCCTGTATTTGTATGCTAAGAACTACAATAAAAAAGTAATGGCCTAAGACGCTTGTCGCCCAACTTGCAACAAAGCCCCGACATAAGGCGGTCCTTAATAAGACAGTATGTTTTGGAAGTATGGCGTAGCGTAAAAGCTACGCCATTTCTTCATGTATCAGGGTATTTAGTTTCGGCAAAATCCCCACCAAATTATAGCTGATGTGAATATTCTGCCTGCGCTTTCCGTCTGATTTATCCGAGGATTCCACAAATACCTGCTAACCAAATCATTCAAAATAGTCGGTGTCAATTCCGTCAAGTCTGTATACTGCTTGCACTTGCGGATAAACCGTTCTACATCTTCGGCGTGCTGTTCCTGCTCAGTTGCGTTTGCCATTGTTCCAGCTTGCTCTCCAAATCAGCCTGTTCCACTTCATAATGGTTGGACAATTCCTCAAAGCAAATATTACTCAATTTCCCGTTTACGTTGTCCTTATATATCTGTTTGAACAGCTTGGAGAGTTTAGCAATTCTGCGCGCTCCTCGTGCAATCTGCTTGCCCGCAGGGCAGTTGTCTTAAAATAATGTACCTAACTTGAGAAGAATTGTATCAACATCCGGGTATTGAACAGCTCCCAATCCCTGTAGGGCCAAGAGTATTTCTGCCTTTCTTCATCAGAAAGAGCAATTTTATTTAGTTGATAGCCTTTGAAAGATAAATGCTGCCATTTCTGCCGCTTTGCATATACAGGTATACCCGATATGCTTATAACGTCTATATCTCGGTATATCGTCCTTACCGAGACACCAAGCTCCGGTGCGGTTACTTTATCATTTTCCAGCAGATGAAATAAAATGCAAAATCCGCCCTTCGTTCATTATTCAACCTCCACATTTTTATGGTGAAAATCACTCCGCTTTCAATGTCTTTTTTGGTTTTACCTTGATGCCGATTAAACGAATGAGGTCAGGCAGTTCATCATCAACTTCAACTGAATAATGTATCCATCCTCCAAAATCGCCGCAAGGGTAACGGTTCTTCCAAACGATTTGTATTTCTGGGCGCAAATCACCCAATATGGACTCTACCTCTTGCGCTCCCTTATCGTTAATAGAAATAGTACAACAAAAACCATTTTCCTCAAAAAACACATAAAGCAGCAATGTTTTTTTATGAATATATCGAAAACTCCAACCGTAATCAGTTCCAAAAGGAAATTTTATTTCACGACTTAAATCGTAATGCACTTTCAACATATCCTCAAAACGTATTAGGCGACACCAAGCATCATCACCCATGAAGACCTTAATAAATTCTTCCGGGGGTTGATGGGATTTTTCAGTCAATCGTTTTTTGCCTAACATGTAAATTCACCTCGCTATCCTCTTATTAATTTCATTATAACGTATATACCTTGACACCCTCTGTCATGTTTTTTAAGGATGCAAAAGTATTTTTCTATACTGATTTATTATAGCCAGTAATTTCCTCTGCCGCTAAACGGCAAGCAGGGCAAGTGTGCACACACTTGCACATTTTTGGGGATTTTCCCTTGCGGTCAAATCTCAAAATTGCTTGTTGGTGTAGCCGCCCAAAACCCGGCTAATGTTGCGTCATTTCGCTGTCGCTCATTCCTTATTTGACTTCGGGCCAAGTTGGCCCGAAGTCCTAAAGTGCAGCCAACTTTGCAAGGTGTTCCAATAGTCTTGAATACTGTTCCCATAGTAATATGAAGCCACAAATTGCGTTCTCTCTTCGGCATGATATTGCCCTCCTATTCAAATATTTCTCTCTACTTATAAGGGCACAAAACAAAAAACAAGCGTATCGTCCAATAAGAACGATACGCTTGTTTTCGACATTTCACTTGACGGTTGCCCATTAACAGTTTTAGTTTTCATACTGTCTTATGACGGACTGCCCTATGTCGGAGCTTTGTATGTTATAACAGCATCATTGCTTTTGACGATACCCACCGGATAGTATGTGCGACATGTTCGGTCGCTGGACACCGTCAGCGTGCCAGTCAGAAGAGGCGATCCTATAGCAGGGAACTTACTTCAAATATGGATCTCCCATTGCGGGGAGAACGCCGTTTATACCGGCAGATGCGGCAGAAATTTGCAGTGCCGCTCAAACCATCCCAAGTGTCTTATAGCAGCGTGAATTTTTCAGCCGTATCGGCCAGCACAGCCAGCGCGGCAATAAAGGCCGGATCATTTGTTTTGCCCGCCAACTCAATATCCACCAGCAGGTTGCCTCCCGGCATGGATTGGGAGCGAATATTGGTTATACTCACCTCTGCGGCAGCCAGCGGCGAAAGATAACGGCTTAAAGCGCCAGGTTTATCATGCAAAACAGCGCGGACCGAAGCGCCACCCACATCGGTGGGGACCGAAATATTTTTAGGCGACTGCTCATACTCGTGGAATTTATAAATGTCCATCAAAATGCCATAAAGCAGATTTAAACCGCTTTGCAGCACAACGTCGGAACCGACCGCTTCGCTGACACGCCCGAGCACCTGTTGCTCACGGTCAGGCGCAAATACCGGCAAATGATGTTCTCGCTTATAGTTGATAACATCCGAAATGAGGTCCCGGCGTTTAAGAATTAAGGTTAGAATCTCATTATCTACGCCATCAATTTTTTCGCGTAATTCCTGAAGGTCCACAGCCTACACCTCTTCACTGCGATTTTAATTTTCCATGCCCAATTTTAAATGAGCGGATGTTAATATTATAAAATTTGTGCAAGTTGGTTGTCAATTGATAAAAGCACTGGGATTGAAATCATCAAAGCTGTGAAAAACAGTATTGTTGACGAACATAAATTGCAATGGCTTTTCATTATTAGAAATCTTACTGAACAATATTCTGCGGTGCTGTCTGTACGACAAAATTTATTAAGTTTTTCCATGAAGAACCGGCGCCGATCGGGGAATAATGTGACGGTATAATTATAGATCAGGGAGCGATTTCTTTGCGGAAAACCATAGCGGAGTATTCAATTATTTATACCCTGGGCGCGATGGGGTACGGCCTATTGGAGACGCTTTGGCGCGGATATACTCATTGGAGCATGACCATAGCGGGCGGTTTGTGCTTTATGCTTATTTATGGCATCAACGCACAGCACGGGGGATGGGGTCTCTTTAAAAAATGTATGGCAGGAACGCTGGCGGTGACAGCTGTAGAATTTACCATTGGCTGTGTCGTCAACATTATGTTGGGTTGGCACGTTTGGGATTACTCCAGCATGCCCTTTTCAGTGATGGGGCAGGTATGCTTAGGCTTTTGCGGACTGTGGTTCATGCTCTGTCTACCGATACTGGCTTTTTCAGATCTATTGCAGAAAAAGCTTTTCGGATATCGTTAAGATGCTGCGCACGGCAACGGCCATACTGCATCAAAAGTCCCGGGCAATCAATGCGCATTCAACCGCGTCGACTGTCCGGGATGTCCAATGCCTAATGATAGGATGGCACGCGTTTAGATGGCGAGTACCGATCTGACAATTAAAACGCAGGTCAGCAGCGCCGAAAACAAGCCGCAAACACTCAAATAGCCGACGCGCAGACGCGCGTTTTTGATATTTAAGGCAATGCCTCCAAGCAGCAGACAGGTGATTGCCAAAACACATAGGTCAATACCTATCCATGCGGCGACTACCGTGATATGCAGCAGCCTGGCGATAGGGACGCACAGCCATAAGCCCGCAATATGCCCAGCGGGAACCAGTATCAGAGGCAACATGGCAATGCTCCAACCGCGGTTTTTACCACCTCTAAGCGACATAAACGACAGAATGAGAATAACAAGAATGATAGCGCTGCATTCAAAGATCATGGCGCGTCTCCTTTTGCCCGAGGAAGTTATTTCAGCGCATCGTTAAACAAATTTTGAATTGTGGCGTTATTATCGGATACAACAAACAGCAGATAATTGCCGTTGGTCTCGATCAGCGCATTGTCCAGACGAAACTTTTCATCCGGCCTGTAATTTTCGTAGTTTGAAATCTGGTCCGAAATTCTTGTCTCAACCGCCGCTTTAGCCGCTTTCACCGCCGCCTCACCGCTGCATTTAAAGACGGCAAATTCGCTGGCCGTTGCGCTTGAGGACGAGACATAGACGCGATAGGCTTCCAGTCCGTCAAAAGACAGGTCGTAATAATCGGCAACCACCTTATCAGAAAGCAGAATCAGCTCATCGTTAAAACTGCCCTTCGAGAGCACGTCCTTTGAGAAGGCGTCGAGGTCCAGCGTTTTCTTTGATGAACCACATCCGATCAGCGTTATAAGCATCAGGCAGCACAGGGCTGCCGCGATAAATTTTTTCATTAATGTTGTCCCCTTTGTTGTTAGTTTCGCGTTATGCTATGGCGTGTGTTTTAAGATAATCAAACCAGGTGATATATTGTGAAGAAATGATGTGCATGCCGTCCGGCGTGTTGCTTTCGGGCATGGCGTTGTTTTCATCCTTGAATACCGAGGCCACGTCGAGATAATAGACGCCTTTTTGTGCGGCCATCGCACAAAGCTTTGCGTTAAAACGGTCGATATCCGCATTGGTGGTGGTATTGGGGGCGTATTTGACGTGGAATAACGGTTCATTAATCGGCAGCACCGACTGCACATAGATCACGGTGTCTTTTCCGGTGCGATTAATGACCTCGTCGACCAGACGCCCATATAGTTCGATCAGGCGATCAAAGTTTGACATCAAACTATTGGCGCCCAGCATGATATACACTTTCTTTGCCGGGTGTGCCGAAAGCGCGTCGAGAATGGTCAGCGTTTGGCCATCCTGCTTAATGGCCTGCTTGGTGAATATATTATCGAGGCCAACCCCGGTTGCGGCAAAAACGGTCGTATTGCTCATCACGTCATAATGCTTGATGCCTACGGTCAGCGAGTCGCCGATAAAAACGGCATCGTCAAAATAGCTGCTGGTCACGCGCGGCTGCTCCGCGAGCGCCTGATTTTGTGGCTCGGGAAGTGCGGAGGTCGGAACCGCCTCAGATGAAGCGGACGCATTGCTCTCGGCATGCGAAGCACTCGACGACGGCGCGGCGCTGTCGGACGATGAAGTGGGGACGGAGGAGGCGGGGGCTTCTGACGAATATTCGCCTGTAACCGAAGGGTCGAGAACCAGCGGCGAAAGCACCTCAATTTTTGGGGAATTCAGTTGCCAGATTCCAGCCAATAAAGCCGAAACAACGACAGCCGAAGACACGATAATAAGCGGTACCACAGCGCTCTTTTTGCGCTTGGACCGCCGAATTTTATTGCTGCTCACGGTACATCTCCTTGTAGAGCGGTGTTTGAGTAACATTATTATACTACGTTTGCACGCATTTGCAAAGAGTAACATTTTTTAATAACCTGTAGATATTTCCATTTATACAGTGATATACTTAAAGTAGTTAACAGTTTCAACAGGGTTTTCAACATAACTATGGCTTTTTGGCTTTCTTATCATGTTGAGAACATGCGTTTTTCACATTTGCGCTGTAAATAGATTCAACTCATGCATTTTTAATACTTGATTATATGACTATGTCGTAAAATCTATACGGAGGGTCATTTAAGCTTTTCAGAAAAGTGCTGACACCAAGAAAATAGTGCAATAAAGCGCGCTGTCAGGCCAATAGATGTCCTGTAAAAAAAGGGCGAAAATTATTGCGTAAATCCATTGACATTTAACATCATGTTTGATACAATAATACTCGCCGCTGAAAACGGCGGATTTATATGCGGTAGTGCTGGAATCGGCAGACAGGCACGTTTGAGGGGCGTGTGTCCTAGACGTATGGGTTCAAGTCCCATCTACCGCACCATAAAAAAGCGCTTTGGAATGTGATTTCCGAAGCGCTTTTTCTTGTCTTGACCACACTTCTGACCATACTCATGAAATTGCCGTAGTCATTAATCTTCGGCATCTGTTTCTCTTTAAGAAACGCCGTCCAGATTTCATTCGACTTTTCGGCTGTTTTTCTGCGCATGTCGTCATAAACATGACCCAAGCCCTGCGAAGGTGTTATAATTTACCTTGCAGGGCGGCTTTGTAGTGATTGCTGCTTGTATTGCATTCCGTCTGGTGTTCGTAGCACTGGGCGGGATTTTTTTGTGCGACGATTGCCAAATCACTCGTGTCTTAGGGTACATAGCAGTCATAATTTTAGAAAACCTCTGGTTTGTGGTTTGAAGTAAAACACGACACCGAAAGACTTGAAAACAAGAGAATCTGACCGAATCCTGAGATATCTGAAGTTAAGAATATCAGCCGCGCTGGAAGGTAACACAAATAATATTTTCAAACCGCCGCGTTATCTGACGAGCTATCGCTTTTATCGAGTTTTAAATCTAAAGTGACGTAGACGATGTCTTTGCAGTGTTGGTCAACTTCTTGATAGGCCCGTGCAACCTCCAACGACTTTCCAGTAAAATATGTACCTCCTGCTTCGGCGGGGGAATTACAGCATGACTACCAGCGGTATTGCATCGGCAGGATTTTTTCAGACGCGGTGATCGCCTCGGCAAGACGATCGGCGGCTTCCGGGAGCGGTATTTTAACCCTGATCAGCGCAGCCGCGATCGGATTTTCACCTACGCATTGAAGCCCGATGCCAAGGACGCGATCAAGCAGCTGATCGGACATCTGCGTCAGCATGAAGGCCGAGGACTACTTGCAGCTGCCGGACTGTGTGCGGGTCACCGCGTCGGTTCTGCTGGGCAAAAAGGCGCAGGCGGCCTACGACCGTCTGGAACACGAGATGCTGCTGGAAGTGGACGAGCAGACCATCGATGCAGGCAGTGCAGCTGCCTTGCAAAACAAGCTGCTTTAGCTGTGCAACGGCGCAGTGTACGATTCGGCGGGCGCTGTCGCGGACTGCAAGCTGGAGGTGCTGCGCGAGACGGTGGAGGCGCTTTGCAGTGCGCATGCGCTGGTGTCTTACAGCTTCCGCCACGACGTGCCAAAAATCAAAGAAGCGCTGAATGGCCAAGGCCTGCAGCAGGGCGGTTATCATGTGATCTGGTTCGGGTTGAATTGGAGCTTGGAACTCTACCGGCAGGTAAACGCCCGTTTGCATCGGCAGGGCCAGACGCACCCGGTGATCGTCCGCCATCTGGCGGTGGAGGGCGCGCCGACGAGGACGTACTGCGGGCGCTGGATGAAAAAAATACCTCGCAAGAAGCGCTGTTGCAGGCGCTTAAAGCGAGGATTGAGAAGGCGAAAGCCGTTAGATTGTAATTTGAAGGTGAAATGGGTATGTGCCTTAACACTGGGCTATATGCAAACGGAGCGCCTAAAAAATAGGCGCTCCGTACATATCAGATAAAAAAGCTGGATAGCTTCGTACAAATTCAATCAAAGAAATTACATATCGGCCCGCATTGCCAGCACCAGCAACAACCGTTCCAGACCCAGTCACATCGGCAAAAGCGATTATCAAAACGATCATCAAAACGACTATCAGCAACGCGATTTCCATTGAAATTCTCATTTAAATTATCATTGAAATTTTCGTTGAAATTATTATTGTAGCCGTTATATCGAAAACCCATAGAGCACACCTCCTTTCGTAGATATGTACCCTATATTTGGTCTCGATGTAATATATCATATTCAAATAATGGCGAGGCGTGCTAATGGTAGTAAAACTGCGAACAAGTCAAGAACTAACAGTAATCTTTCAATCGCAATGGCCAATAATACGATTTCTTCTAAAGGTATAAAGCCAAGATATTATAAAGGTCAGAGAATGAAAGGTATAGAAAATGCATCGCTCAATCAAACCTAGAATATTCATTCCGGTTAGTAGCGCGTAAAGAATCCAAAGGTTGAAGGCAATAAATAAAATGCTATCTACAAGGCATATCCGGCCTAAAGTGATTAAATTTTCTTGTTTCATATATCCGACCGCTATCAAGAGTAGGCAAAGTGCCGTTGCGCAAATTATTGAAACCGTAGTCAGTACGTGTACAATGCTATTCTTGCTAAAGATAACAACCATACTAATCGGGAAACCGCCATATCCAATTACAGATATTAACGCAGCAACAGACATAACTGTATACCCTAGCTTAGCCAATATGTGGTATATGCGAAAGGATAATACCGACATAGCCAATGAAAATACTAAAAAGCAAACTGTATAGGTATTCATAAAGAAACGCATGAGATCAACATGCGGTGACTCATTTGCAACTAACGTGCTGATATACATGGTTACAGGGTTATACTCTGGCCAGAGAATATTTCCAAGGATATCAAGTAGCAAAAAAGATAGGACGCCTATCATGCCAAGCGGTACAAGCCACTTATTTATTTTCATAAAACCTCCGCTAAATAAAGTGAAGATATTAAATATGGTGGCCAATTATTATGGGTATATGTGTTGATCTAACAAAATTGTAATTTGTTGCTATTTTTAAAGGCAAACAAAAAATCCGCCCCCGTGAGGGAGCGGATGCCTTGTGAGAGTTAGGCTACGCGGACATTAATGGCGCGCAGCTTGCGGGAGTCTTTGGGATCCGTTTCCGTATCAAAGAAAACCTTCTGTCCCTCAGCCAACTGCTTGTAGCCGTTGCCCTGAATGGCAGAGAAGTGAACAAACACATCCTCGCCGCCGTTGTCATTGGCGATAAAACCAAAGCCCTTACCCTCGTTGAACCACTTAACAGTACCTTTATTCATAAAGTACCTCCTGAAAAAAAGTTATCCTACAACAAAATAAAAACCACAAGCAATATAAGTCAAAACGAAAATTGACTTACAACCCGTGGCGATCAATTCATACATTTAGAATACTTTGTAAGTATACACGACCCGGCAAACAATGTCAACATAAATATTTTAACAGTTGACCGTCAGAAAGGACGTGACAGTATGATCCCGATTTATAAACCGCAGGAAGCCGCCAAAAAATACGGCGACTATGCAATTTAGCGGCTGAAATGAGACTGAGGGGAGTGGACAGGGTGGCTATACAAATAGAACTCGCCCGATCAGGGCGAGCCATCGGCATCTGATACAATGCGCTCCAATACGGCAATGAGATCGTTTAGATTTTCCAAGTGGACATCGCGGTTTAGTATCTCGTTTTTTAAGTCAATCGTAAGGGATTCGAACCGATTGCGAATCTTTGGGCTGACATAGGACACATCTATCACCTCGGTATTAGGATTCCCTGAAAAAAAGAAAATATAGCAGAGAGCCCCCATTTTTGCGGTATCACGAAAATGGTAGAAAGGAGTAAAAATGTGAGCCAGATAGACGCTGTGCATCAGGTGCTGATTAAGCAAAAGATCAAATGCGACCGAGAGCAGGCTGGGCGCGTCGCGTGGCGTATCGTCAAGGATTGGGTAACGCAGCGGCGCAAACATTCTTATCATATGTTTACATGAGAGATGTGTAAAAAGCGTATCTTCCGATACAAATACGAGCTCAGTGGGCGGTTGTCAACATCATATGAATGCGCCGCGACAAGAATATTGGAAATGGCGGGGGGCTGACCGACGGACACGACGACTGGTGAATGTCTAAACGATTGTCCATCGAAAGAGAGCTGAATGATATCACCTAGCTCGATTTGAGAGACGTCCGTTTCTACCGCAACAGGGCCAACGCCCCGATTGTTTTTGAGAAAGCGGTATAGAAATTCAACGCCCGTCCACGCGGGGGAGCGTTTATTGAGATTGTAGTAATACCAGCCCAAGGTCGGCTTAGGGTTCATCACGCCGGATCCGGCGTACAGCACTTGCGAGGCAAAATTAGTGCAATCCCCACCTATCTGTTCAAAATTGTAATATTGAGGATTGCGCCCCAACGCCCATTTATGTGCATAAGATACAGCTTTCACCCGGTCATACGGTTTGGTTCTCAATCGAATTCCCCCTTCAATGTATCTTATTCCTGTAGAGATGCGATCATGTACAAGGGAACCATCAACGCAACCCCGCCACCACATGCAGGCGGCGGGTGGGACAAGTAAAAGGGCCTGCTACAGCAAGCCCGAAAAACTGATTACCAGCACTGATTGCAACAACCGCAACCATTAGAGCAGCCAACAAAGCCCAACAAGAGCAAAAGCCAAAACCACATAATTGTCACTCCTTTAGCCTATTGATACAGACTATGGGGAGAGAGGTATATATGACACCGAAGGAGGAATTTATTTGACCAACGCCGAAAAGAAAGCTTTTCTTCGCCGTTACGGCAATAATGAACGCGAGATCAGACGCCTCGATGAAGAATTTGCCCGCTGGGAATCGCGGGCGCAGAAAATAACCACCAGTTACAGTCTGGCACCGGCGCATGGTTGTGATGGCGATAAGGTACAGACGGCAGTCGATCGTATCACCGAGGCAATGCGGTGTAGTATGATCGGCTGACCGATGCAACTGAACTGCGGCGCGATATTCAGTTTGCAATTGATTCGGTGAGGGACGACCGGCTACGAAATCTCTTGGGGTATCGGTACATAGACAAGTTGTCGTGGCCTAAAGTTTCAGGTAAAATGCATTATGAAATCAGCCAGACGTACATTTTGCACAGGATAGCCATCCGAACGTTGGAAATCTAAAATCATAGTAAATGATAGTGCTTTTTATGTTATTGTTTTGACTAATGCAGTTTTACAGTATTTTGCAGTGCTCTATTTATTTCTGGCGGGCCCCGAGCAGTCATTGCGCTCACCTTATCATTAATATTTGGAGTATCGTCTCCTACTGAAACATTATGCCAAGGCTGAAAGTATTATTACTAAATTAACATTGAAATTTAAAAAGACCTGTGTTATTTGAACAGCATTCGACACCATTGCTTAGTTATAGTAGTGGTGTCAGCTCTACACTGTGGGCTGTGGATTGAAAAGATGTCAATTATGTAATCCTTGCGACAGCACAAAAGGAAATCAGAACGATTTTCTTTTGTGCTGTTGGTCTTATTATCGACCATGTCTGCAATAAAGATGCTAATAATCAAGAAGGGAAAATGCGACAAATATAAGGCATCAATATATAAATAAAGTGGAAAATATGGTATTATTATGAAAACCCATGGCGTAATAGGCGATGGAGGCGTATCAGATAACATTTGAAATATCCCACTTGAAATTTATTGTTTAATAACAGGATGTGATAATATGGCTAAACCCTTGGCACATATAACGGCTATTGAAAACGCACGTGTTGAACAGACACTCAAAGCCCATTCTTTAAATGTGGCAGCGTATGCAGCCGAAAAGCTCAGGGGCATGAACCTCGAAAACACCGCCTATTTGGCCGGACTGCTGCACGATATGGGCAAATGCAGCGACCAATATCAGGATTACCTCAACCGGGCGGCGCACGGGGAGGCGGTTGTGCGCGGCAGCGTCAACCATACCTTTTGCGGCTGTGTCTATCTGCTTAAGCGGTATCACACCGGTCGACCGCAGGGCTTCGACACCATGGCCTGTGAAATCATCGTTTATGCGATGGGCGCGCATCACGGACAGTTTGATTGCGTTACGCTTGAAAACACCAGCGGCTTTGAGCACCGCCTGAACAAAGACGCCGAGGAAATAGGCTATGACGCAGCGGTCAAAAGCTTTCTAACCCACTGTGTGCCGGAGGCGGAAATAGACCGCTTGTTTTTGCTGGCCCAGCGCGAAATAGCCACACTGCTCCAAAAGCTAAAGCAGGATGTCGGAACCGGCAGGCCGCAGATGCACTTTTTGATGGGTCTCGCGGCCCGTATGCTGCTGTCAGCAATCATAGACGGCGACCGGCGGGACACGGCGGAATTCATGGATGGGATCAAACTGGAGACGCAGGCTGCTTCCGAGGCCCTGTGGGCGGCACAGATTGACTATTTTGAAGCTAAGATCGCGGATTTTGATGCGAAAACCCCCATCAACCACGCCAGAAGTCGCTTCTCAGATCTGTGCCGTGATTTTGCGGTGGCCAACGGCGGCGGTATCTACCGGCTGACGCTGCCCACCGGCGCGGGAAAAACCCTTGCCGCATTGCGTTATGCGCTGCACCATGCAAAGGCGCAGGGCAAAAAGCGGATCGTCTTTGTCATCCCGCTGTTGAGCATTCTCGAACAGAACAGCGCCGTCATCCGGCGCTACATACGGGACGAGGGTATTCTGGTCGAGCACCATTCCAATGTCGTCAAAACCTTCGAAACACTTGAGGAATTGGACCACTACGAGCTGCTCACCGAAAGGTGGGAGGCGCCCATTCTCATCACAACGCTGGTGCAGATTTTAAACACGCTGTTCTCGGATCAAACCACCGCTGTGCGCCGTATGAGCGCCTTGACCGACGCGGTCATCGTCATCGATGAAATACAGTCGCTGCCCAAAAAGACGACGAATTTGTTTACCGCAGCGCTGGACTTTTTGGCCTGGGGTTGCGGGGCGACGGTCGTGCTCTCCTCAGCGACGCAGCCCTGCTTTGACGAGACCGCCATGCCGCTGAGATATGGCCAGCTGGCTGAAATGGTGCCGTACGACGCGGCGCTATTCGATGTATTTAAGCGGACCCAGATGGTGGACAAAACCACCCCTTATGGCATGTCGCTCGAGGAGCTGGCCGATTTTTCGACCGAGCTGCTGGAATCGGTCTCGTCGCTGCTCGTGATCTGCAACACCAAGGAAAGCGCCCTGAAGCTGTATAATGCGCTAAAGGTGCGGCGCGGCTGCAAGCTGTTCCACCTGTCGACTGCCATGTGCCCGGCGCACCGGACCGACACGCTGGCGCAGATCAATGCGTCCCTTAAACGTAAAGAAAAGCTGCTGTGCGTCTCAACGCAATTGGTTGAGGCGGGTGTGGATTTTTCGTTTGAAAGCGTCATCCGCGTGGCGGCGGGGCTGGATAACATCGCACAGGCTGCGGGGCGCTGCAATCGCAGCTTTGACTTTGACGGCATCTGCCGGGTCTATATCGTCAACCTCAGGCAGGACGCCGAACGGCTGAGCATGCTCCAAGAGATTGCTGCGGCGCAACGGTGCGCCGGCTGGCTTTTGCGTGCCTTTTCCCGGCAGCCCGCGCTTTATGCCGACGACCTGCTCAGCGACCAAAGCATCGCGGCCTACTACAGGCATCTTTTTGACGACCCGGATATTAAAGGGAAATTCGGTTTCCCGAAAAAGCTGCCCGATGGCCAAGTTGAGAATCTGTTTGATTTACTCGCCGAAAATAAGACCCATATTGAACGCCCGGCGTTCAAGGGCCGCTATTTTTTGAATCAGGCCTTTAAAACCGCGGGCGAGGCGTTTGAGGTTTTTGATGAAAACACTGTGGAGGTCATCGTACCCTATGACGCGCAGGCGGACGCGCTGATTGCCGACCTGTTTTCTCAAAAGGCCGCCTTCGATTACGGTTTTTTGAAAGCTTGTATCGAAAAGGCGCGGCCCTACACGGTGCATCTCTTCCGGTATCAACACCAAAAGCTGCTGGAATACGGTATGCTGTCCTTTCCAAAGGATAAGGAGGGCAAAAAACGCTTCATCGTTTTGGACAAGCAGTGCTATCACCCTGAAACCGGCGTCAACATTGAGGTGTTTATCTTTTGATATTGGCCGTGTCGGAGGCACATGGCTAATTTTATCAAATAGCGCGTTCTTTTCAATTTGCACATTACCGTCAGGCGGCGGCGCAATCTAAATTTATAAAAAGGAGGTATTCAATTGCAGCACGACAATATTGTTGAATTTGAAGTCACCGGCGACTACGCATTATTTTCCGACCCCATCACCCGCGTGGGCGGTGAGAAATTCAGCTATCAGATCCCCACCTACGAAGCGCTCAAAGGCATCCTGCAGAGCGTGTATTGGAAGCCGACGCTGATCTGGATCATCGATTCGGTGCGCGTCATGAACCAAATTCAGACCGAGACCAAGGGCATCCGCCCCATCAAATACACGGGCGGCGGCAACGATTTGTCCTACTATACCTATTTGAAGGACTGCCGCTATCAGGTGCGGGCCCACTTTGTCTGGAATGAAAACCGCCCGGAGCTAAAGGATGATCGAAACGAGCATAAGCACCACAACATCGCCAAACGTATGATCGAGCGCGGCGGACGGCGGGATGTTTTTTTAGGCGCCCGGGAGTGCCAGAGCTATGTTGACCCCTGTCGCTTTGGCGAGGACGAGAGCTTTTATGATGCCACGCCGCAGCTCGACTTTGGCACGATGTACCACGGCATCACCTACGCGGACGAGGCCTATTCCGACGAAACGCGGGGCAAGATGACGGTACGGCTCTGGCGCGCGGTGATGAAGCGGGGCGTCATTGATTTTCTTCGCCCTGAGCAGTGCATCCACCGCCCGGTGGGTGAGATGGCGGTCAAGCCTTTTGGGGAAGCGTTCGGCAATTTTGCGCCGGTGACGTCGGAGGTGCTTTAAATGGCATGGATGAATACGCTGTATCAAACCTATGAGGCCAACGCCCACATGGCCGGGCAGCCGGTCGAGGGGGCGCCGTTATCGCTCGTAGCGCACATGACCGCCAACGCGCAGCTCGAGGTCATCGTCAGCCCGGAAGGGGATTTTTTAGGCGCGAGCGAACTAAAGAAGGAAAACGGCAAGACCATTATCCCGGTGACCGAGGCTTCGGCTTCGCGCTCGAGCGGCGACGCGCCGCATGCCTTGTGCGACACTCTCTCCTATATCGCGGGGGATTTCGGAGACTATCTC
The DNA here is from genome assembly GCA_023391005.1 of Bacillota bacterium. Lineage (GTDB taxonomy): Bacteria > Bacillota > Clostridia > Oscillospirales > Ruminococcaceae > Yanshouia. The sequence goes on from JAEWBS010000063.1 coordinate 21,944, forward strand.
GCGGATAAAAAGCTCGCCGAAAAATCACACAGGAAATTTGAGAAATACATAAACGCCCTGCGAGGTTGGGCCGAATCGCCCTACGTGCACTCGAAGGTGCAGGCGATTTATGCCTACCTTTCTAAAAAGCAGCTGACGCAGGATCTGATTGCGTCGGGTATTATTGAGACGATTGACGATAAGCTCTCAGATAAAAAGGTTGCCGGAGCAGTCTGTGAAAAGGCGCTGGTACGCTTTCGCGTCTCAGACAACCAGCCCGAGGCCACATGGCAAGATAAAACGCTTTTTGACAGCTATACCCGCTACTATGCCGCATCTCAGGGCGGTAAAAAGGATATCTGCTATCTGACGGGCGCCGAAAGCACGCTGTCCACCAACCATCCCAAGGGCATTGTGGCGGCCAACTATGGCGCCAAGCTGATTTCGGCGAATGATAGCGCCAACTTTACGTACCGCGGGCGGTTTACGACAGCGGAGCAGGCCAGTGCCGTCGGCTACGAGGCGACCCAGAAAGCGCACAGCGCGTTGATCTGGCTGGCCGCGCGGCAGGGCGTCGTCGCAGGAACGCAGGACAAGCGTACCTATATCTGTTGGAACCCCAATGGCAAGAGGGTGGTCGATCTCGACGATTTTCTAGGGCTGGAGGAGGACGGCGAGCCGCAGGCGTACACCGAGGAGGGCTATAAAAAACGGCTGATTAGGGCGCTCAACGGTTTTCGCGATCAGTTGGACAACAACGACGACATCGTCGTCATGGGACTGGATGCCGCGACGACCGGGCGGCTTTCGATTATCTATTATAACGAGCTTAAAGGATCGGACTTTTATGATCGCCTGACAGACTGGGCGATGACCTGTTGCTGGTATTTTACCCGCTTCACGCCTGAGAAAAAGCCTTATATCGACGAACTCACGCCGCTTACCAAGCAGGTTGTGCGCTGTGCGTTCGGCGTCGAGCGGGGCGCGTTTCTCGAGATCGATGATAGGGTTATGAAGGAGCAGTACCAGCGCATTCTCTACTGCATGCTCGATAAAAAGTCGCTGCCGCGCGACATTATGCACGCGGCGGTGCTGCGCGCCTCGACGCCGTTGGCCTATTCGTTCGGCAACCGCGAGCGCATTTTATCCACAGCCTGTGCGCTGATCGCCAAATACCACCACGACAGATCAGAAGGAGTGAGCATCAACATGGCACTGGACTATGAAAATTCCGACAGAAGCTATCTTTTCGGCAGGCTGCTGGCGGTGCTCGAAAAGGCGGAGCGCGCCACCTTTACGAGCGGAGAAACACGCGAGCCAAACGCCATACGCTTGCAAAACGCCTATGTCAACCACCCGATGAGCACCTGGGTGATCTTAGAGGACAAGCTGAACCCCTATTTTCAGAGGATGCCGCCCGGCTGGAGGAACTATTATAAGGGTATTGTGAGCGAGATTGTCACCAAGCTGGGAACGCATTTTAAACCCGAGGAGCTCAATCGCCCGCTTGAAGAGCTGTACTTAATCGGCTATTATCTCCAGCGTGCGGCGCTCAACCAAAGCAAAAGCAAGGATGAAAACAAGGAGGAAGCATTATAATGAAAACGCTTGAGAATAAAATCGACTTTGTCGTGCTGGCATCGGTGATGAACGCTAACCCCAACGGCGACCCGCTAAATGGCAACCGCCCCCGTACCACCTACACCGGCAACGGCGAAATTTCGGATGTCTGTCTCAAAAGAAAGCTGCGCAACCGTCTTCAGGACATGGGCGAGGCGATTTTTGTCCAGTCGGACGATCGCTGCGACGACGGTTTTGGCAGCTTGAGCGAGCGGGCCTCCCAGACCATCACCGCCTACGCCTCAAAGGACGACTACGCCGCGCAGGCCTGCATGAAGTGGTTTGACGTGCGCGCCTTTGGGCAGGTTTTCGCCTATAAAAAGGGCAAGGACAAGGATAAAGACGGTGTTTCGGTGGGGGTGCGTGGGCCGGTGTCGATCCATCAGGCGGTCAGCATATCGCCGGTGGATATCAACAGCATGCAGATCACCAAGAGCGTCAACAGCGAGCCGACCGACGACGGCAGAAAGAGCTCGGATACGATGGGTGCAAAGCACATGGTCGAGTTTGGCCTTTACAAGATCAAGGGCGCCATCAACGTACAGCTGGCTGAAAAAAACGGCTTTACCGAGGAGGATGCCGAAAAAATTAAGGAGTGCCTGCGCACGCTGTTTATCAATGATAGTTCTTCCGCGCGGCCCGACGGCAGCATGGAGGTTGTCCGGCTGTACTGGTGGAGACACAACAACAAGATTGGGCAATATTCCTCCGCCAAGGTGCACAACTCGGTTCAGATCACGCCCAAGGACGGCGTGGCCTACCCGAAATCGGTCAACGATTACAACATCATGCTCGAGGCACTGGACGGCTTGGTACCGGAGATCGTAGATGGCATATGATGAAGACGATTTTCTGATGCTCTCGGGCATACAGCATTTCGCGTTCTGCCGCCGGCAATGGGCGCTGATCCATATCGAACAGCTGTGGGAGGAGAATCTGCGCACCGTCGAAGGGAATCTGCTGCATGAAAACTGCCACGACGGTTATTCCTCCGAAAGCCGTAAGGAGGTGCTGCTTTCGCGCGGCATGCCGATCTTCTCAAGGACGCTGGGCGTCAGCGGCGAATGCGATATCGTGGAGTTTCGGAAATCCACACAGGGTATTACGCTGCACGGCAGAGAGGGACGCTATACCGTCTACCCGGTGGAATATAAACGTGGCGAGCCGAAGGACAGTGAGATCGACGCGCTCCAGCTCGCGGCGCAGGTCATCTGCTTAGAGGAAATGCTCAGCTGCGAAATCACCGAAGGCGCGATCTTTTACGGCAAAGTTAAGCGCAGGCAAAAGGTTGTGCTGACCGAAGAACTCAAATTGCAGGTCAGGGCGCTCTTTGACGAGATGCACGGCTATTTATGTCGCGGTTACGTCCCCAGAGTGAAACCCACCAAAAGCTGTAACGCTTGTTCTTTGAAAAATCTGTGCTTGCCGAAGCTCTGCAAAATCAAATCTGTCGGCGATTATCTGGACCAAAATCTTGGCGTTGAGGAGGCTTTGCCATGAAAAAGCTGTTAAACACCCTTTATGTCACGACCGAAAACGCCTATTTGGCGCTGGATGGTGAAAATATCGTGGTGCAGTGCGACGGCGATACCTTGGGTCGGCTGCCGCTTCACATGATTGACGGCATCATGGCTTTTGGGTACATCGGCGCGAGCCCCGCGCTGATGGGTAAGTGCGCCGAGATGAATAAATCTCTGGTGTTTTTAAAGCCCAGCGGGCGCTTTCTGGCAAAGGTCACCGGCAAATCTTATGGGAACATTCTGCTGCGCCGTGCACAGTACCGCGTCTGCGACGATGAGATGCGCGCCTTGGCCATCGCCAAAAATATGATTTCGGCCAAGCTGTCGAATTGCAGCACAGTGATTAGCCGTGCGGTACGTGATCACGCGCTGCGCATTGACACCGAGCGCTTTGCCCGGGTGGACGCAGCGCTGCAAAAGGGCAAGACAAGCGCCTATCACGCGCAGAGCGCCGACAGCCTGCGCGGGCTTGAGGGCGAATGCGCCAGCCTTTATTTTTCGGTGTTTGACGAAATGATCCTGCAGCAGAAGGACGATTTTTTCTATAAGAGCCGTTCGCGCCGCCCACCAATGGATAACGTTAACGCGATGCTTTCATTTTCATACAGCCTGCTAACCTCGATGTGTGTCAGCGCGCTTGAATCGGTGGGACTTGACGCCTACGCCGGCGTTTACCACACCGAAAGACCGGGGCGTTGCTCCTTGGCGCTGGATATGCTGGAAGAATTCCGAGCCCCGTTTGCCGACCGTTTTGTGCTGACGGTAATCAATAAAAGAAGCATCTGCGGCAAGGATTTTATCGAAAAGGAAAACGGCGGAATTTTGCTCACCGAGGACGGCCGCAAACAGCTCCTCACGCTGTGGCAGCAAAAAAAGAAAGAGGAAATCCTGCATCCATTTTTGCAGGAAAAAGTGGAATGGGGCCTGCTGCCCTATGTTCAGGCAATGCTTTTGGCCAAATATATCCGCGGAGACCTTGACGCATATCCGCCGTTTATATGGAGGTAGGCCATGTTGGTGCTAATCACTTATGATGTAAATACCGAGGACGCCAAGGGCAGTAAACGCCTGCGCAAGGTGGCAAAGATTTGTGTCAACTACGGACAACGGGTACAAAATTCCGTGTTTGAGTGCCTGCTGTCTCCCACCGAGCTGTGTGTGGTGAAAAACCAGCTGCTTGGCATCATAGACGAATCTAAGGACAGTTTACGCATCTACAATCTTGGGAACAGTTATAAAAACCGCATTGAGCATTATGGCGCTAAGCAAACCTACCTCCCCGATGACGCGATGATCTTTTGACGCGAATGTCAAGCGCACATAAATTCTCTGGCGCATTCGCGCGGCATTTTTGATGAATGTGGAAGCACACGCCTTATCCCCATTACCTTATTTGGAATTATTTTAGCAATAGTTTATATTTTTTAGAAAAATACAGATGAAAATTTGTGCTTTTCGCAGTCGTCCCTCGCACGAGGGACGTGGATTGAAATGGCGCGACCCTACAAATATCCGCGACCGTTGGGCGTCGTCCCTCGCACGAGGGACGTGGATTGAAATAATAGGTTGATCAATGGGGTTATCCGGCGTCTCTGTCGTCCCTCGCACGAGGGACGTGGATTGAAATAGCGCTTGGATAACATCAACGTGCTTGATTCCGAGGTCGTCCCTCGCACGAGGGACGTGGATTGAAATTTAGATTCCCTCCAGCTTGTCCAGCCGTTTGTGTGTCGTCCCTCGCACGAGGGACGTGGATTGAAATACCGAGCGGGTATAAAACGGCGCTGAATTTGCGGCGTCGTCCCTCGCACGAGGGACGTGGATTGAAATTTCGCGCGCCCAGCTTGTATGAAACGCGCCGTCGGTCGTCCCTCGCACGAGGGACGTGGATTGAAATAAAACATGCTTTGCGTATTGGTCGATCTCGTTCGTCGTCCCTCGCACGAGGGACGTGGATTGAAATAAAAACTGGTGGCCAAGGCGGGATCGGTGGAGGAGTCGTCCCTCGCACGAGGGACGTGGATTGAAATACGTCCCTAACCGCCACAAACCCTACGTCAACGCGTCGTCCCTCGCACGAGGGACGTGGATTGAAATATCTAGGCAAGGTTGGTTTTCGAAAGGATACAAAAAGTCGTCCCTCGCACGAGGGACGTGGATTGAAATGCCTCTCGCTAAAGCGCGCTTGTCGTACATCGTACCGTCGTCCCTCGCACGAGGGACGTGGATTGAAATAGTCATTGGCCCCGGCAAGCATAGCCGCAGCCGTGTCGTCCCTCGCACGAGGGACGTGGATTGAAATAACAAAGTTTTTGAGTGTGGAACAGCCGATGAAGGTCGTCCCTCGCACGAGGGACGTGGATTGAAATCCATGAGCGACCACACAACAGCCGCCAGCGGGTTAAGTCGTCCCTCGCACGAGGGACGTGGATTGAAATTTTGGACGCGATAGATGATGCGCTGACATCCTGGTCGTCCCTCGCACGAGGGACGTGGATTGAAATCCTCCATGAAGTTACTGACGTCATTGAGGGCATGGAGTCGTCCCTCGCACGAGGGACGTGGATTGAAATCTTTTCCTTGTGCGGGTACAGCGTCAGGTTGTTGGGTCGTCCCTCGCACGAGGGACGTGGATTGAAATTCATGGCCGGTAATAACGGTGGACGCGTAGCTACAGCGTCGTCCCTCGCACGAGGGACGTGGATTGAAATAAATTCTTGCGGATTGACGCCGCCATCGCGCACCGTCGTCCCTCGCACGAGGGACGTGGATTGAAATTTACGGAATTCAAACGGCAAACCGGCAATTTCAGTCGTCCCTCGCACGAGGGACGTGGATTGAAATATATGCGCCGCTGTTAGTGCTCTGATAACTTCCGTCGTCCCTCGCACGAGGGACGTGGATTGAAATCTCCTGTTATTTATTTTTACCGCCCCTTGCTACGTCGTCCCTCGCACGAGGGACGTGGATTGAAATCCGCCGCTGAGAATGTTTTGCTGCCAAAACGAATGTCGTCCCTCGCACGAGGGACGTGGATTGAAATGGCCTTGAGCGCCGAGAGAAGCTGGATGCCGAATTGTCGTCCCTCGCACGAGGGACGTGATTGAAATTGAAACAACCGAAAATCGAGGCGGGTGCGCGGAGTCGTCCCTCGCACGAGGGACGTGGATTGAAATGGATGTTGCCGTTGTACCCGCGTTGGTGGTTACAGGTCGTCCCTCGCACGAGGGACGTGGATTGAAATAGTTGGGCGCTCTTCCGAAAGAAGCGCAACAACGTCGTCCCTCGCACGAGGGACGTGGATTGAAATATGCAGTACCGCGATGCGGCTGAGATCAACAGTGTCGTCCCTCGCACGAGGGACGTGGATTGAAATTAAACTCTCGACATTTTGGTACTTTTCCCATGAGTCGTCCCTCGCACGAGGGACGTGGATTGAAATAAAAAATTTTTAAAAGGAGATGAGCAAATGAAAGGTCGTCCCTCGCACGAGGGACGTGGATTGAAATAACAGACCGGGGCGGTCTTCAGGCTGGAAAGCATGTCGTCCCTCGCACGAGGGACGTGGATTGAAATATCTCGTTGACCGCGCCGCTGGTCGCCTGAATCGTCGTCCCTCGCACGAGGGACGTGGATTGAAATAAATGCCCAACTCAAATGAGCTGCGGGAACTGCGGGTCGTCCCTCGCACGAGGGACGTGAATTGAAATTTATTTTCATGAGGGGCAAAGGAGAACAAATCACTGCTCTTATTGCAGTGCGAACCGCGCGGAGCTCTTGCTATTGGGTATTAGAACATTCTTGCAATTGGCTGTTGATCCAACACAGTGGAAAGACGTTTTACTAGGTTCAAACCAGAACTGTGCACCTGTTGCTTTTCAACCCAGTGTCGGTTAAAATAGTGGTAATATACGAATATTTGTTATTTTGTTAAAATCCGTTTTGATTAGCAATATTCATTTATAATTTAATACCACAGCCTTTGGGAGTATGAGGAAATATGATTAGATTTAAAGATCTGGTAACAAATTCGTCACTGCGTAGCCAGCTCCGGGTCGTTGAATTTAGTAGCTTTGTCTATATCAATAACAGCGAAAACTGGAAATTTTCACTGCATAGTCACCAGAACTTCTGCGAATTTATTTATATCGTCAGCGGCGAGGGAACCTATATTGTTGATACCCACCAATATTTTGTCAAAGAAGGCGATCTGGTCCTAATCAATAAAAATGTCAGCCATGTGCAAATCAGTAACCCCGAAAATCCGCTGACGCTATGGAACTTATCGGTGCATTTGGCAGCCTCCGACGGATTGGCCGAGAATATGATCATTCCCAGCGACTGGGAGGCCGTGCTTTCCTGTAATGACGCCAAAGCAGCAATAGAGGAATGCTGTCAGGAACTTTTTCGCGAGATGACAAGTAAAGGCGACAATTATGAGGCCATGTGTATCTGGTGGGCAGAGCGGTATCTACTACTGGTCAAAAGACTGCTCAACGCTGAAGGAAAGCGTATTTTAAAGCGCAGAAACAGTCTTGTGGAGGAAATAAAGCATTATATTGATGCGAATTATATGATGGATATTACGTTGGATAGCCTGTCAAAACAGTTTCATACCAGCAAATATTATATCGCGCACCAAATGAAAAAGGAGTACGACATTTCCCCTATTAATTATTTAATCGATAAACGGTTAGGTGAGGCGCAGAATTTATTAAACACAACGTCTAAATCCATTACCGAAATTGCCGCATTGGTCGGCTATGAGAATAGCAATTACTTCAATAAAATTTTTAATAAAAAAGTAGGCATGAATCCTTCAGACTTCCGTGCATTATATGTAAACATCGGGAAAAAATTATAAAATTCACTTTTTATCCTAATTCATTTTTGTGGGATTAGCAAAAGTGATAAAAGCGATTATAAATGTTGGTGTAATTAATACTGATTGAACAAATGAGAGCAATATAATTCAAGAGAGAAACAAGATAGTACCAAACTTCTTGTTTTCTCTCTTTTTTTGTGCTTAAAAACAACAATCCTGTTCAGACGATAAACAAAAAGCGCTAGAGAAAAAACACTTGATCTGTAATATTATTATATCGCGATGATAAAAGCATAATTTTTAAGAACAAATCGGAGGCGCCATAATGCAAAGAAAATATGCGCTTGCTCATTTAACGGCACTGGCATGCCCCCCGCCGGAGTTGATTTATTATGCGGGACAGGCCGGTTACGACTATGTCGGATTAAGGCCAATCTTGATGCATGTAGCTGGTGAAGCCAATCACGATTTTGCTCATAACAAGAGCTTGCTTCGGGCGACCAAAAAGGCGCTAAGCGATACTGGAATACGGCTAAATGACATTGAGGTCGTCCGGGTATACGACGGAGTAAACGTCCGAGAGGAATATGAAGCCGCCATGGAAGCGGGAGCCGAATTGGGGGCCAAATATGCGATTACCAGTGTCTGGTCGGCCGATCATACATATTATACTGAAAAGTTTGCGGAAATTTGCGAGCTTGCAGCCCAATACCATCTAACCGTGAATCTGGAATTTGTCACATGGTCGAATATCGAAAACCTGCAAAAGGCCGTGGCATTGCTGCAAAAGGTTCATTGTGAAAATACAGCTATCTTGGTGGACACCCTACATTTTTATCGCTCTAAAGATACGCTTGACGAGATCAAGGCTCTGCCGCCACATTATTTTCCATATTTCCATTTCTGTGACGCGCCTAAGGAAATACCTGATACCCAAGCGGCGTTGATCCAAACCGGGAGGGGAGAAAGGCTTTACGTTGGAGAAGGCGCTATTGATATTAAAGCGATTGCTGACTGTGTGCCTGAAGCGTACATTGCACTTGAAATTCCCAATATTGAAAGAATTAAGGCGCTTGGAGCCCCGGCGTACATAAAGCAATGTCTGCTGCGTTGTAAGCAATATATGGGGGATTTGTAAAAAGCCTGAAGGCTACTCCATACTCGATTAGAGAGGGTCTTGTCACAATTCGCTGAATAATTTTCAAATCGCTTTGTCGATATGGAGGAGTGAGAAAATATCATATTTATATCGCGGATGTTACGTAAAACAAAAGCCCGCGCGATATAGTATGCCGTAAACAAATTTAAAACTGTTGGTAGCTAGTCGAGCGTACCGAAATACCGAAAAATTGGAGGCCCTGTCAATGAAGACATTAAAATGGCTGGATAAAAATTTTGAAGGCTTCTGCATGATTATCTTTTTGGTTCTAATCTCCTGCATTATGATGGCTCAAATTGTGATGCGCTATGTGTTCCACGCTTCTATGTCTTGGCCGGAGGAGGCCTGCCGTTATATGTGGATCGCATCCACCTGCTTCAGTTTGGGATATGTTATAAAAAATAACAATGCACTGAAAGTGGATGTGGTCATGTCACTTCTTCCGCCTAAGCTGATGCTGCTTTTAACAAAATTAATTGACATGTTGCTGCTGTTTTTGCATGGTTACATGACGTTCTATTCTTTTAAAACAATGCGGATGATCATAGCCGCAAGGCAACTTTCGCCGGCGATGCGAATGCCTATGTGGATTCTATATCTTTTTTTGACGATTGGATTTGCTCTGGGAACATTTCGATACGGGCAGCTGGTCTATATAGAATTTAAGGAGGGAAAACCGATATGACGTCTGCGCTGGCCATTACTTTTTTTGTTGGACTGATTCTCAGTATTCCTATCGCGCTAACTATGCTGCTGGCGACTTTGATTCCGGGCGCTGTAGATCCCACCTTTGCCGCGGATGTTGCCTACATAGTCCGGGGCATCATCGGTGGCGCGGACAGCACGCCGATTCTCGCCGTACCTCTTTTTATGCTGTCAGGTATTATTATGGCCCGAGGCGGAATATCGGAAAAGTTGTTTAATGTATTTGTGTTTATTTTCGGCAAGATGAAAGCGGGTTTACCCTGTACTGTCATTATCACCTGCCTTTTTTACGGCGCGATTTCGGGTTCCGGCCCCGCAACCTGTGCGGCGGTCGGGTCCATGGCCATTCCGGTGCTGTTAAAACTGGGGTATGACAAGGAATTTTGCGGTGCCATCTGCGGAACGGCAGGAGGACTGGGTGTTATTATTCCCCCAAGCATCCCTTTCATTTTGTTTGGCTTAGCTACGGGTGCCTCCATCGGTAATCTGTTTATTGCCGGAATTCTTCCCGGTATTTTAATTGCGATCTGTTTGTGCGGTTACGCTATTTTTTACTGCATTCGACACGGGGAAGATAAAGAAAAGATAGCGCAAATGGTGGACGAGCTTCGGTCGAGAGGATTCGGCAAGGTCCTATTGGATAGCTTTTGGGCGCTGTTGACGCCGGTGATCATTCTGGGCGGCATCTATTCCGGCATTGCCACCCCTACCGAGGCCGCCTGCATCTCGGTGTTCTATTCACTGATTGTTTCCTTCTTTCTTTATAAGACTGTTAAGCTCCGGGATATTATGCCTATTCTTGAAGAATCGGTTAGGTCCTATGCGCCTCTGTGCCTGATGCTGACGCTTGCCACTGTGCTCGGCCGTGTGCTGACGCTGTTGCAGCTTCCCAATGTCATTTCACAGTTTATTACAACCTACTGCTCGTCCAAGCTGGTGTTTCTGTTGGCACTGGATATTATTCTGCTGATATTGGGCATGTTCATGGATTGCGCACCCGCTATCATGATTCTCGGACCCATGCTTCTCCCGGTCGCCAAAGCAATGGGTATCAGTGAAATTCATCTGGGCGTCATCATGGTGGTTAACTTGGCGGTCGGCTTCATTACGCCGCCCTTTGGCGTCAATCTGTTTGTCGCCAGCAGACTGATTGATGTTCCGGTTCTGGCATTGGGTAAAAAAGTGCTGCCCTTTATCGCGACCTTTATTATCGCCTTGCTGATGATCACCTTTATTCCCGCCTTGAGTCTAGCGTTGCTCTAACACAGGAGATAACAATACCTTGGTTCCAGTCGGAAAATCAAATTCCACAATTTATAAGAAGTTCAGGAGGAAAAGGAATGAAAACTAATAAAACGGTCGCTATGATTCTATCGCTACTCATGCCGGCTCTTGCCTTGTCAGGGTGTGGTGCCTCAACCTCGTCGCCGGCCCCGTCAGCCTCATCCACAAATGTTGCCCCAAGCTCAAATTCGTCCGGTGCGTCAGGTGGAGATCTATTTCATTCGGCAGACGCGCCGACCTTTAAGATTATTTTGGCGCATGGCACCTCTGAGACACAGCTTGGCGGTCTCAACTGCTCAACCTTTGCTTCGGAAGTGCAGGCACGCTCCAACGGAAAAATCAACGTCACGGTTTATCCTAACGGCCAGCTCGGTTCTGATGCTGAAAACTTCACCAGCGTACAACAGGGCACTATTCAGATGTCGTGGGCGGCTACCGGTTCCATTGCCAGCTATATTACCGATTTAAATATTCTGAGCATGCCCATGCGACTGACCGATATCAATACATGCTATAAGCTTTGTGAAAAGGGCACTGAATTTCGTAGCGCCATTGACAAGACGTTTGAAAGTAGCGGTGTTGTCTGCCTTGCGCTGCACCCGACGGCTTTTCGCACGCTGACCAGCAATAAAAAAGTCACGTCGATAGGAGATCTCAAAGGACTCAACCTTAGAACCATGGACGACCAGTACCAGATCGAATTTTGGAAAAGCGTCGGCTGCAACGCAACGCCGCTTGCTTTTTCAGAGCTATACATCGCGCTTCAACAAGGTTTGATGGACGCCCAAGAAAACCCGCTGGATACGATTCTTAATAATAACCTCGGCGAGGTACAGAAATATATTGTGCCAACCAACCATGTGCCGTTTGTATCCACCTTTGTCATGAACAAGGCGTTCTATGATTCCATGCCTGCGGAATATCAGACGCTTGTGACACAGGTACTCGAAGAAATTGCGTTGGATGATCTGAATAATTATGAGCGCGATAACCAAAAGGCTTTAGACGTATTGAAGACGAAAAACGGTTGCGAGTTATCCGAGCTTGATGCGGATACTATCGCGCAAATGAAAAAGATCGCTGAGCCGGTGTGGAGCAAGATGGGGAAAGAGCTGGGCGCTATTGCGATACCGTTCGAGAATACACTGGCCAAAATCGGATAAACGCGCCCTCATGAGAAATTATACTTTTAGAAAGCGGGATTGGCAAAAATGAGGCTCAAAAACAAAAAAGCTGTCATTGTGGGCGGCGCTTCAGAAATGGCTTTGGCTGCCAGTAGCATGTTCTTGAGGGAAGGGGCCGGTATATTTCTGATAGATTGCGATGAAAAAGGCTTAATGGCGTTTAAAGATACTTTTTCGGACTATGCCCACCATATATGGACGCACACGGCGGATGCGGCATCCTACGAACAGGTGTCTTCTGCCATGGCAGCTGCGGAAAAGGCCATGGGGCGGATCGATATTCTGGTTAATACTGTCGGCATCATTCGGCACAATCCCATTGACGAAATGACGTTTGAAGATTGGCAGGCCGTTATTAACGTTAATCTGACGGGATATTTCAACGCCTGTAAAAGTGCCGTACCTTATATGAAGCTGCAGAACTACGGTCGGATTGTGAATATCTCCTCCATTGGAGGAAGAACCGGCCGCCCGGGTGTAGGCGTGAATTACGCAGCCTCTAAGGCAGGAATTGTGGGAATGACAATGCTGCTCGCAAAGGAGCTGGCATCCCATCACATTACCGTCAATGCCATTGCACCGGGACCTCTTAAGGGGAAAATGTTTGACTCAATGACGATGGAAAACCAAAATAATCTGTCTGCCGGAATACCGCTTGGATTTTTAGGGGATATGGATCAAATCGCATACGCTATAACCTATCTGGCAAGCGACGAATCCGCGTACACAACCGGCGAGGTGCTAGACATCAACGGCGGGTTGTATATGTAAGTGTGCATCAGATTTTGCCGATCAATAACGGTATGGCGTGCCTATGACGAGCAGATAAAGCGTATCTGCGCTAACATCAGGGATCGACTGACCATCACAGGTACATATAAAGGAATGAGGCCATCTGATTATGCTTTATCACAGCTTTAGGGGTCACTTACTGAGGTAACGCATTGCGGCATACACCTTGCAATATAATAGCTATCTTCTTATCCAACCATAAAGGCTCAGGCGGATTTCTTTTTTGAAATTCGCCTGAGCCTTTTACAAAGGATATCATACCTGCCAGAATAATGGCAACTTCAAAGTTTTGCCCCAGTTTATTGTCGCTGATATTTTATGAAAGGGTCAGGAACACTACAAAAGCTCTTCGCTTTAAACGTCGTCGCGAATAATTTCCGAGGCGGATATCATGGCTCCTGCCGCTTTGACCGGGGACTACAATGAGCTGCATACCAGCGAGCTCCAAAATCCAATCCCGCAAACAGAAGCCGCTGTTCCTTTAGTTGGAGTCTCCCTTGGATCTCCTGCGGTATGCCACCTGATACACGCCAAGGGATACCAGAATGACCACCACCATCAGAACCGACTGTATGGTGGAATAAAGGCTGCCGAGGGTAAGTGCAAGTATAATGGACAAAGCCACGGGCAAGGCGGCCACCTTTAGATTTTTCAAAACCACAGGAATGACCATGGGGCCAACCAGAGCGGGGAACATGTTGTCAAAGGCAGGAGTGACTAACGGGTTGGTTAGCAACGGCGTCATGATCGGCGCCAGAAAAAGCATGCCGCAGAATACGATAATTGTGGTAACAAAAGATGAGGTGGCCACGGCGATGATGGAAACCACCCGGCCTTTTTCGCTTCCCTCTTCACAGTCCATGATGTTCATGGCATTGAGGGCGGCGGGCAGCTTCATGTTCTGGATATTACCGGTGGAGGAGGCCAGATATACGGCGCCCGGCCCGATGATGGGAGACATAGACAGCTTTTCGCACACACCGGTAACGGCGAAGATCAGCATAATGGGGGCGGCCGCCTTGGCGGTCAGCAGTAAATCAATTTTCAAGTGAAAGAAAGTGCAGACAGCCACGGGTACCAATATAAAGAATACCCATACGATGAGTGTGCTGGCTCGGCCCAGTCGGTGGATTCTGGCATCGAACGGCGTCAGGGTGTTTGTGGTATTCGTTTTCTTGCTCATGTAAATTCCTCCTTCACTTCAACAGAGCAGTGACAAGACAAGCGGAAGCCATGCCGCAGATCATACTCAGGGAAAATGCGAATTCCTTCAACATAGGATATTTCCTACCCGCAGCGTTCAGAGCAATCATCGCGCAGGCGGATACCACAATCGTAACCATGGAGGGAATGTTGGTTACGTTCACCAGATACGGGGCGGACAACGTGGCCATCATGCCCAGAAACATGATATTTGGTACCACCTTGCCAAAGCTATTGGGGTTGGCGGTGACCGACTGCATCTTGGTGTCAAACCGGCGAAGGAAAAAGGCCGACAGGCTGGACAGGAACACGCCCAGAGTCACGACCCATAAAAGTGAGCCGAAGACATCCGGGGAAAAGTCGGCGCTTCCCAGGCTCTCATACCCGAACGAGGTGACCGCCATGTTGGCGGCCAGTGTCTCATAGGTGGCCGAACCGATGACCGACAGGCGCAGCCAGGGAAAAAACTTTCCCAGAGCGGGCAGCAGAATCATATAGCTGATAATGATGGGCAGCGATGGGACAATGGAAAATACGGCGCTGCTCTTGACCACCTTTTTTAAATCGGCGGACTGAAAGCCCAGTTCCAATGCCCGTTTCCAGGCAACGCGGAAGAAAACGACGGATTGGATCAACACAGCGAGGATGGCCAGAGCGCAGAAGATAAACATGACAGAGCTGTTTGCCACGCTGGAATAAAGTTTTCCCATTTCTAATTACCTCCTCTATGTATGCCGCTTCAGAAGCTGCCCGCTTTTATCTCTTTAGGGATAAGGCTGTGATATTTCGCCCCATTTTTGGCCTGGATCATATCTGCTTTGGCGGATTGAACCAGTTGGGGCTGCGCCAAAATATCCAAGGTGGCGCGTGCCAGAACGGTGGCGGCGGCAGTCATGCCCCGATGGGCGATGGCGGACTTGCCCTGTGCCACGGCAAGCCAGGAATGTGCGCTCGTGCCAAGGGCGAAACAGGCGGAGCCAAACCAAGCGGTGGGGACAGTCCAGCTGACGTCGCCCACATCGGAGGAGCCCGCCTTCAAAGGCATGGGGGGAACACATACGTCCGCCATGGCGCCCTGAAACAGTAGCTTTCCTTTCTCCCCCAACATCTTGACGGCCATGGCCTGGTAGGTTTTCCAGTCGTTCGGATCGCCTACGGCACGAAACTTCTCGGCGTAGGCAAGCTCATCGGCGGTATACTGCAAGGGGAGTATTTCCTGCATATGTTTAAAGACCAGATTGTCCAGCGTCTTGTTCTGGAGGATATCGGCATAAGCGCTGACCACACGGATATCAACCTGTGTCCCGGTCATCAGAGCCGCGCCCCGTGCAACGTCGTGAACCCGCTGGGCCAGATCATAGACCTGATCGGTCTTAGGTGCCCGGACGGAATAGATCACCTGTGCGTGCGCCTGAACCACGTTGGGGGCGTCGCCGCCGGTGTCGGTAACGGCATAGTGAATCCGTGCCTCGGGGATCATGTGTTCACGCAGATAGTTGGCGCCGACGTTCATCAGCTCTACCGCGTCCAGAGCCGAACGGCCCAGATGTGGGGAAACCGCGGCGTGGGAGGACGTGCCTGTGAAATCGTAGATGATGCGCGCGTTGGAAAGGGTGGAGACAGAGCCGAAGGTGGCGGAGTAGGGATGCCAGGCCAGACAGATATCGCAATCGTCAAAACAGCCCGCCCGCACCATAAATGCCTTGCCCGCGCCGCCTTCCTCCGCGGGACAGCCATAGTAGATAACGGTGCCTTCCTGCGGATGCGCCAGCAGATAGTCCTTCACCGCCACCGCAGCCTGCATGCAGCCGGTGCCCAGCAGATGGTGCCCGCAGCCGTGGCCGGGCGCGCCGGGCGTCATTGGGGAGGGCTCCGTCACATCGGCCTTTTGAGAGAGGTTGGGCAGGGCGTCAAACTCTCCCAGAAGACCGACCACAGGACGGCCGCTGCCGAAGCTGGCCCGGAAAGCGGTAGGGATTTCCCCCCAATTTTCCTCTATGGTAAAACCCTCATTTTTCAGCAATTCCTTTTGCAGCTGTACCGAGTTGTGTTCCTGATATCGCAGCTCCGCAAAGCCCCATATTTGGTCGGCGGCGTCCGCAAAGATAGGTGTTTTCTTTTGAATCAATGCATCTAACAGCTCGTGGTTCATACGTTTTGTCCTTTCATGTATAAAATGATGCGCCTATGTGAAACTTGGGATCAGGGGACGACTGTCACATAGCGTTTTTCGAGTATAGGAATCCGCCTTCAGGCCCTTCCCTCCAGCCGGGACAGATCGGCCACGTTTCGCTTACATCAAGCTGAGCGTCCCGGTCCCGCCGTGGTGGTTGACGGTAAGCAAGCAGTCGATTCCCGGGTGCCTGCCCTAGAACCGATCTGTAAATCGGGCTGTGGGCCGGTAAATGTGCTGTTTGAAAATTTTTGACCATAGTTGATTGTCTCAATTATATCTTTTGGTAGCAAAAGAAAATAGAAAAATCTTATTGACATAACCATCAATTTAAAGCTTTCTTTTCGAGATCGAAAAGAAAAATTAAAATTTGACGGTTATTTTTTGCTTCGAAATCAAAATAAAGTCGCTTTACAGCGACTTTATTGCTATAATATTCTTGTTGTCAGGTTGTTTCTGTATCCACCTTCTCTTTATGTGGTACAGAGTTTCCTGTTCCAAACAAATGAGGAGGGCTTCGTATGATCGACAAGGAAATTCGCATTGGAACGGTTCATAGGATGCCGCGTGTTTTAAATGACGGTATCGCGCTTCTGCTCGTACTGCGCGGGTCCGTTACGCTGGAGTACGAGCACACCTCATGTCTTTTGGGCGAGGGCGGCGTTGCTGTGATCAATGACAGAGATTTTTACAGCCTGAAAAGCGAAGCTCCCAACATTTTGGTTTGGATGCGTTTTTCAAGGGAATATATGACCGCACGGTTTTTGCAGATTTCGCAATACCGTTTTTCTTGCATTTACTGTGCGCAGGGTGACGACGAAACGACTTACTCACCCATGCAAAAGTACATGGCGGAGCTTGCCTTTCTAGATCTGAAAAAGACGGCGGAATCACAGTTGCGTTTTCAATCCGTTTTCTTTCAAATGCTTCATTTGCTTGTAACGGAGTTTTCTCTGCCAATCACGCAGCCGCTCGAGTCGGATGAGGATCAGCGAATGAAGCGCGCACTGGCGTATATTCACCAGAATTACAAAAATCGGATTTTATTGAGCGATGTGGCGCGGTATGTGTTTTTGTCGCCTCAATATCTTTCGCGGCTTTTTAAAACAGTCCTTCATACCACTTACCTTGACTATGTGGGCGCCCTTCGTCTTTCAAGCGCGAAATACGATCTTCTGCATACCCGGAGCACCATTACAAAAATATCAATGTCCAACGGATTCGCCAGCGACAAAGCGATGTGCAGCGCTTTTATGGCGCAATACGGCATGACGCCCAACGAATACCGAAACGCGCACCGGTCCGCAGAAGGGGAGGCAGAGGAGACCTATAGCGCCAGCTTTATTAATGAAAAGCAGGACAATGCCCTTGAGGTTCTCGCGAAGTTCATCGACAGCTTTCAGCGGGGAGGGCAGTTCACGCCCGCCGTGACCCCAATTTTTGACCTGAATGCCATTCGCCCGGCAGAGCTTCGTCGCATTTCGGTAATTGTCGATATTGGCGATGTTCACCGGGCGCTTCGCTCCGACTGTAAAAATCAGCTGGATTTGGTTCGGGCGAATCTTGATGTCAAATATGTTGCGTTCAGCGGTATTCTAACGGCTATTGGGGAGGCGGGGCACGGCGGCACACCCTTTTGGCTTTATGATGTGTTCCAAATCGTCACGATGATTCGGAATCTTGGCATGTTTCCGTTTGTTCAATTGAACCTGAACGGATTTCATTCCGAGTTGTTTGAGCGGCTGCTTTCTGTTTTGGATACGCTGAGCCTGCGCTATAGTGCGCACGAGCTTTCCCGATGGTACTTTGAGGCCGTTGGGGAAGCCGACAATCTGCGGGAGCACTTCCCGCAAGTATGCGCGACGCTGCACGACAGAATTCCTGGCGCAAGTGTCGGTCTCCGACTTTTGACCGATTCCGTGGATGCCGTAAAAAGTACGGAGGTGTTGCGGGCGCTCTCGTGCTGTACAATAGATTTTTTAAGTTTTTCCTCCGACCCGAATGTGGAATCTTTTTCTGCGGAATCAGCCACATATGCCGTATCCCAACGCAATTTTCACCAGAAAAGAGTGGAAAAGCTGCGGGCGCTGGCCGATGCCGTAGGGCTGCAAAACATTCCGGTGTTTATGACCGACTGGAACACGCTAACGGGTAAAACCACGGTAGAAGCCGGCGAATTCCACAGAACTGCGCTGATTACCGATACGCTGTGCTGCCTTTCCGGACAGGTTTCAGGATTTTCGGTGCGCCTTAGTCTGGACGGGCAGGGCAGCTCGGGCAATAGCATTATTACCCACCCCTTAAGTCTTTTTCTATACCGCGGCATCCGCAGACCCATGTTTTTTGTGTTCCGGGCTATGGCCAGCCTCAAGGATTCGGTTGCCGCACAGGGAGAGGGCTATCTGCTGACGCACGACTTTTCAGGAAATATTGCCCTGCTGCTCTATAATGCCTGCTATATCAATCCGTTTCTGGCGCTCGATAATCTTCGCAAAGGCAGTCATGCTCAGGTGGTATCCTTTCGTTTGGCCGGACTGCCGGCGGGACGTTATCGCATCAAAAAATACCTGATGGATAAAGATAACGGAAGTTTGTATCACAGTTGGGTCAAGTTGGATTTATCCTCCCCGCTGGACGAGGAGGATATTGACGATTACTTGGAGAATATCAGCAACCCCTCTGTTATGCTGTATGAAGAAGCCACAACAGGCGAACTTTTGATCCGGCAGGAGCTCACCATGAACGCAACCGCACTGTTTGTGATGAAGCGCTATCAAACATTTTAATTTTAGCCTTGCCGCAAAAAACAACCGTCAAATTTTAACCATATTTTTCGAACATGAAAAGAAAGCTTTAAATTGATGGTTATAACAATAAGATATTTCTATTTTCTTTTCTTCCTAAAAGGTATAATTGGGGCAATCAACGAATGGCAGAAAATCCTCAAACAGCGCGTTTGACTGGTTGAGGACCTGTTTTGTTGATGGTACTCATATTTTTTGGGGTGATTTTGTGAAATATAAAGTCAATCGAAACGGTCTGCGTCTCGCTAAGCTGGCCAGTTTGGTGTACTGGAATCAATTCCGCTATCCGCAGCCCACAAAAGGAACCTACGATATTGCCGGCAGTACAATGGAAAAACTGAAATGGGCCTACAAATGCTGGGTCAGGCAGATTGAGGTTGCCGAGCGGGGCGCTGGGATTGAAGACCATTTTGCGAAACAGACGCTGGATTTTTTCCCTGAAGAGGGGTTTGAGGAAACGGCTTCAGTGTCGCTCTGTGCAGGAGGAGACCTGATGGCGGTAGATGTTCTGACCGAAGAGAACACCCCGTACCTGTTTGACGGCATTGGGGATTTTTACTTTGATGCCGATATTGTCTGCGCCAATCTGGAGTCCACGGTCTATGCGCGGGCGCCCTTAGGCCGTAACCAAGTGCCGGGCATGCCCGCAAAAATGAATACCTCCGAGGGGATGCTCGACCGCTTTCTCAACGGCGGTAAGGGTATCAACTATTTTTCGGTGGCCAATAACCACTGCTACGATTACTGCGAAGAAGGGTTGCTTGCCACGCTGGATATGCTTGACCGCAAGGGTTGCTGGTATTCCGGCACAAACCGTTCGCCGCAGGCGCAGGAGGATGTTCTAATTATTGAAAAAAATGGCGTTCGCATCGCCATGCTCTCCTATACATTCGATATGAACGGCAATCATTACGAAAAGAAACATCTGATTAATGAGGTGCGCTTTAACGATGAGATCGTGGACCTTTCGATGGTCAAACGGCATATCGCGAAAGCGCGGGAAAAGGGCTGCGATCTGGTTGTCGCCTCCTGCCATTGGGGATGGGAATTCGAAATGTATCCGCATGCCTCCGTTATCAAAGTGGCGCATACCTTGGCCGATGAAGGCGTGGATGTTATTTTGGGCAGCCACCCTCATGTTGCTCAACCGCTGGAGCGCTATGACGCTGTCCGCAACGGCCGGGTCTGCCCCTGCCTGATCGCTTATTCTCTGGGCGATTTTGTCAGTTATCATCCTATCTCCAAAAACGCCAAGCTTAGTTTGGTGATTCGATTCCAGATTAAGAAGGGTGTTTTGCGCGGCACTCAAAAGACAGTTTTGAGCGATTTAGAAGTATACCCGGTTTATCTTGTTGCGCAGGACATTTCCGAGGATGCCTGCGACTGCCGTCTGCTCTCGTTCCAGAAGGTACTGGATTGCCATGGCAGCTGCGGCCTCAGTCCCGAGGAGAAGACGGATCTGCAGCGCCTTGACAAAAAGGTTCTGCGCGGTATTCTCGTTCCGCCCCAAGCCGCCCATCACATTGTGGCGCCCCAAAAATAATCTGCCGACCGCCGACAATTTTCTCAGTTTTTTGCTTTGGTTACAATGAAACGCATTTACCATTTCTGTTTGACACATCGGCATACCGTAGTATCCGCAGTACAGCAATAAGCTATTTTTATACAGAAAGGAAGTTGGCCATGAATATGATAGGATGCGAACCGTGCAGGATTCTTTCGCTGTGTGGTTGGCATCCCCGCCCTCAAACAGCCACTTTTGGAGCAGTATAAAAGAAAAGAGTCCGCTGTGCGGACCACTTGGGAGAGCGTATGGTTCGCATCCGTAAGGTCGAGCGTTCGATCCTCTTCGTCTCTATCATATTTCATGCGCAATATGTATGTCCTACGTTAAAAACGTAGGACATACGCCGTTTTGGGCCTTTTCACCCCGAAAAAGGCGGTAAGATACGGTGTGCTTTCGTATATGTCATCAGCGTGTTTGGGCAGTGTGGGGATTTAAACTCACACACCACCAAATTTGAAAGTGTTTTGCTGTAGCGATGCCTCAAACTAAATATGTTCGCTAAGGGCCGGGGTTTCAGAAATGAAATCCCGGCCCTTTTTTAATGCTTAGCTCTAAAATCTACCAGCTTTGCTGGCGCATATTAAACGCTTATAGCTTATTCGCATTTCGTAGCGAAGTGGAGAAACTAATAATTACTTGCTACCGCTTAAGATGCAAGGAACGTGGGCATTCGCCTGTTCACGGGCGGTAGGGTAAGTAATGCGACTAGCAATTTTTCAGTGCATTTTGAGATGCTGGCCAGTGATATGCTCTTTTCTAGGGCTTGTGCAAACCACCAGTTCGACTGGTTTTTGATTAGTGGCCTCATCACCGTCAATAAGAGGCCGTGTGGCTGATGCTGCGCAGAATAAGCTCCGCCGATTCCTTGTTTTCTTCTATATGCCGCTTGAGCTCCGGGAACACGGCGCGGTCGCCGGACAGAATCAGCTCATACAGACGACGGTGCTTTCCGAAGAATTCGGCGGCATAATGAATGCCGCTGTTGGCGGGATGCTGGAACGCCATAATCGCATACCAGACCTGAATACTGCTTTCCCATGCGTTGGATAAAAATAAATTGTCCGCGGAATCCACCAGATTTTTGTGAAATAGCACATCTAGGTCGTTCCAATTGGTATCAGTTGACTTATACCGATATTTTTGCTCGATGCTACCCAGCACCTGAACCAGCTTCGGATAGACCGTCTGCTTTTTTTCAAACAGCAGTTCTAAGGCACGGTTTTCAATCAGCCAGCGCACGTCATATAAATCCTTGAGTTGCTTAGCCTTGAACTCGGCGACCCTTCGGCGTCCGTTTGGCAGTGTTTGCAGCAGCCCCTCGTTTGCGAGCATTTGCAGGGCGGACCGCACCGAGCTTCGGCTGACATCAAACTGCTGCGCAAGCTCTTTTTCAGATATCTTCTCGCCGGTCGCGTATTTTGATTTAATAATGTCAATCCGCAGCTGGTTTGCGATCTTTTCGGGTGTCGCGAGATAGCTCTGGCGTGCGCTGAGCCCCTTGACCACCGTGTCGTCAATGGGAATTTCGATCCGCTGCCGTATCATGGCGTGCAGCTGCTCCTGCAGCCAGAGATTCGCGGGGATCGAAATCCCCTTTTCCGCACCGAGCTTGCAAATGTAATCACACAACACATCGGTTTCGAGCCGACGGTTCATCCAATAATCCTGAAGCATGGGAGCGCGGCTGTCGGGGGCAAGCCGCTTCAAGGCGTCGTCCGCCTGACGGATATCCGCTTCATACATGGCCATTCCGCAGCTGCTTGCGAGCATAATCAGCTCTTGCTGGGCGGCATGCATGACCTCCATCGCCTTTTCGTTGCTGCGCAGCGCGCCGCAGGTCAATTGATAGACGGTTCCGGTCTGACCGTATCCAACGCTGACGAGCATTTGCCGCCACTTAAAATATTCAATGCGCTCGGTTGCCACATGCTTGATATGACATTTCTCAAAGAAGGCTTGCACTGCCTGACTCTCCGCTTTTAAAGAGCCGTCCGGCGTGCCGAAGCAAACGGTTCCGAGATCCTTGAGCGTGATGTAGCGGTCATTGCGGTCAATGTCGGCGTGCATCGCCACTGAATGTAGAACATGTTCCTTTCCAAACGCGCTTATCAGTTCTTTTTCGCTGGTAAGGCCGCTTGTAAAGGGCATAATCGTCGTGTTTTGTCCGACAATTTCACGCATGGACTCGATCGCCTCTTTGAGGCTGTACGATTTGACGCAGACCATAATCAGATCAAGCGGGATATCTTTAAGCGAATCAATGGTACGGTAATTGATTCGCAGCGGCTTATCGTTAATCAGAATCGGGGCCCCCCAATAGGTTTCCAGATCGCGAATTACGCCGTATAAGACGACATCCGGCGCGTATTCGCAAATCTGCTTTGCAAAGCTCGCCCCGACGGCGCCCAGCCCGAGAATTGCCACGCGTTGAATTTTTTTCGTCATGGGGTGCCCGTCCTTTCAAAACACATCGCGCCCGCTACGTCGTCTCTTTCGGGCGTTTGGTCTTATATCTCTTTTAAAATAGCATATTTTCCCCGATATCTCAATCCGCTCTTTACTGAATGAGAAGGCGAAGCACCACAATAAAGGGCAGCTTTGGCATCCTGCCAAGACCGCCCTTTGTCGCGTTTATAGCCGGTCGCCGCGCCGTTATTCCAAAACGCGGCGCTTCATGTCCTGAATACCTTTTTTCAGCAGCCCGAGCTCACTGTCGCAGCTGAACAGCGTCATGCCCCGCCCGGCCCATTTTTGTAGAAAGACGGGATTGGAGGCGATGATACCGCAGGGTAGCCCGTTTGAATGCGCCGCGGCCAGTACCTTTCCGATCGCCGTATCCATCGGTTCGGTATCAAACTGGCCGAGCTGCCCCATGTCGCAGGCTAAATCGTTCGGGCCGATAAAAATGCCGTCCAGTCCTTTGACTGCCGCAATTTCGCCCGCGTTTTCCACACCCGTCAGGCTCTCAATCTGAACAAAGAGCATTACACGCCGATTTGCGGCTTGCGTGTAGGCGGTTAAATCTCCGGGTGCATAATTGCTGTGGGGCCGCATGGTCGAGATACCCCTGCGCCCTTCGGGCGCGTATTTTGCGAGCTCGACGAGCATGCGGGCCTGCGCCTGCGTTTCTAACATGGGTACGAGCAGACCGTCGACGCCCGCGTCGAGGTACTTTTGAACCGATTCTCGCGAGATGTGTGGAATCCTGACAATGGCAGGGAAGCCGATGCCGTTTGCGACGGCGGCGATCGCCGCCACCTGCGCATAATCGAAGCAGCCGTGCTCACAGTCAACAATCACAAAATCGATACCGCCGGCCTGCATGAGCCGAACCAAATTGGGCGCGGCAATTTCAGAAAGAAACATGCCCAGCACGGTTTCTCCGCCGCGGATTTTTTCCTTCATATAATTTTTCTCTCCTTTTCCTGCTTGCGGTACATGCAGCGCTTCGCCAGATGGAACATGCCGCTGTAGACCTCGTCCTTTGACGCGCTCACAACTCTGGAACAGCCCATTTCTTTTTGGATGGCGTTTTTAAGAAAGGGATTGTTCAGCACCGCGCCGCCCGAAAAAAACAGCGTGCCCTCAAACGGCCTGCCTTTGCAGATAATGTCCGCGAAGCGGCGGTATTGGCGGCCGTAATCGATGGCGGTTGCGGCAATGACATGCTCAGGCGTATAGTTTACATGGTTGATATGCATAATCTTGCCGTCGGCCAACCGGTCGGGCAGCTCGTAAAAGCTGCAGTCCACCTCCAGCCCTTCGGTGCCGGACAAGATGCACCGGTTGTGTATCCGGCTCCAGATCTCCGCACGGTCGAGGGTGATTCCGAATATTTTCTCGCCTACCTGACGCAGATAGTCGATCTGCACATCAAAGTTTCTGCCGCCGGGCATCCGGGAGATGACGTAGCAATAATTGTTGTCGTAATAAGGACGAATTTCGTAATCGCCGGGCTCGTAGTCGTCCCGAATCATAATCAACTGCCCGCTCGTGCCGATGTTGATAATCATATCGCCCGATTTGGCCCCGGTTCCGTACACGCTGGTCTGCACATCACCCAGATCGGGGTAGACCGGCAGCGTCAGGCTTTTGGTTTTATAGGTGCCACAGCAGACAATTTCAGAGGTGATCTCCGGCAGTTTTATAAAATCCATGCCGGTGCGCCGAAGAATATCGCTGTCCCAGCAGCCCTCATAAAGGTTGACAAATCCCAGCGGCGCCGCGTTTGTGATGTGGCAGATGTTGTTGCCGGTCAGCTTTTCTATGACGTAAGAGCCCAGCGTATATACCCGGATATCCCCCTGCCTCGAGAGATCCTCCTCCTGAAAAAGGGTAAATAAATTGCACAGCGCCAGTGCGGGCTTAACCGGCACGCCCGTTCTGAGCATTACCTCGGGCGGCAGTAGCCGGGCCAGATCCTCCAGATAGCTTTGCCCCGTCGCGGGGTTTTGTTTGAGGCACCGGGTATCCTGCCAGGAGATATACGTGTCCTGAGCCCGTTCGGGGTGGTGCAGCACGCAGCCGTGCTGCTGCGTGGAAAAGAGAATGCCGCCGATATCCGCGGTGATCTCCGCGCATTTTTCAATAATGTTCTGAATAATCTCGACAATTTGCTGCGCGTTGATCTCAAAGCAATGCGGATCGGAATTCGGCAGCCGCTGCGGCGTGTGATATTTACTTGTAAAAATCACCTTGTCAAAGGTGAGGTCGTAAATGGCCGATTTTATAAAGGTGCTGCCGATATCAACTGCAATGAAGTTTATAGGTCATCCCTCCAAAAGCTTAAATTATGCACCGGCTCAACCCATCAGAAGATTGGGCAGCCAGGTGACGAGGCCGGGAACGAACCATAAAAGAACGACCTCACTCATTAGCAGAATAATCCATGGCACAAGTCTGCGGCTGATGCGTTCCATGCTCAGGTTCTGAAGACTGCAGGTGGTCATCAGCACGACGCCGACGGGCGGCGTAATATTGCCGATCATGGCGATAATGATGATACAGATGCCGACATGGATGGGGTCAAAGCCCGAGGCGTCAATCAAGGGCAGCAGCATCGGCACAAAAACCATGATGTTTACGTTCGGGTCGCTTAGAGCGCCCAGAATCAAGAACAATACGGTGATACACAACGCAACAAGAAACTTGTTGTTGCCCGCAAAGCTGAAAAACAGGTTGTAAAGCTTATCCTGCAAATTTTCGGCGGTTAAAACGAAGCTGAAGCATTTAGAGGCCGGAATAATCAGCAGTACCGAACCGCTGGCGATAAAGACGCTTTTTAGGCTTTCGATAAAATCCTTGAACTTCATGGTGCGATAACCGACAACGCCCAAAAGCAAAGCGTAAAGCACCGCGACCGCCGCCGCCTCGGTGGTTGTGACAACGCCCAGATAGATGCCGCCCAGCAAAATGACCGGTGTCAGCAGCGGGAAGATGCAGGCGAGAAAGGAATTCAGCAAATGGGTCAGGTAGTGCCGCCACCCGAGCCATTGCAGGCAGGGGCCGTTGTGGCGTTTTGACCAGACATAGACATAGACGATCATAAAAAGGCCCATCAGAAAGCCGGGAATGACGCCGCCGAACAGCAGCTTTCCGACCGAGACGTTGGCCACCATGGCATAAATAACCGCGGGAATACTGGGCGGAATAATGGGGCCCACGGTGGAGGAGGCGATGGTGGTGCAGGCGCTGAACTCTTTGTCAAAGCCCTCGTCCACCATGGCCTGATAGGCCAGATTGCCGATACCGCCCGCGTCGGCCACGGCGGAACCGGACATACCCGCAAAGATAATCGACGTGGTGATGTTCACATGGCCCATGCCGCCGGGGATGTAGCCCACAAGATTTCGGCAGAAGCCGAAAATGCGATCCGATACCGATGTGCGGTTCATAACCTCCGCGGTCAGAATAAAGAGCGGAATCGCGATCAACGCAAAGCTGTTGAGGCCGGTAAACATTCTCGTTCCCATAACCGAAAGGCTGATGCCGCCGTTCATTGCGTATAAAAAGGAGGAGGTAATCATCGCGGCGGCTATGGGCATACCCAACAGAAAAAGCAGGATAAAGCTGACGATAAACAAAACAAACGGGCTCATTTAGTTCCCTCCGTCTCCTGATGCTCAATCCAAACCTGACGGATGTCCCGAATGGTATTGAACGTGATATGGTAGCACATAAGTACAAAAGAGATCGGTAGAATCACGTAGGCGTATTTTAGCGGAAAGCGCATGACATTGGCGATGGGCAGCGTGTTCATCAGTCGGCCGAGCGGCGGCAGGTAGAGGATAAACATCGCGACCATAATGCCGTTCATGACGACCCGCAGCCCAAGCTGTACCGCCGCCGGAAACAGGTTGACGATAGCGGTGATATTCAGATGGGACTGGTTGCTCATGGCGTAGGCGGCCGAAAGAAAGCCAAACCACACAAAGAGGAAGCCGTTGAGCTCATCCGACCAGTTTAAGCCGCTGCTGAAAAGATATCGAAGCGCCGCGTTGGCAATCATAACAAAAAACAAAGCTGCCAGCGCCAAACAGCCCAGAAATTTCTCGAATTTTTGAAGAGCAGCGTTTATAGCAGAAAGGCCCCCGTAGACTTGTTTCATTGAAAAACTCCTTTACTGCAAATGCGGCCCGCAATTCTTCACGGTGCCATGAAGCCTTGCGGGCCCGCATTTTGCCTGATGATATGCTTATGCCATGGCCTGAATCTGGTTGTACCAATCCTTCCAAGCGGGATACTTTTCCACAACCTTCGCCGCGTTTTCGCGGAAGGGCGTCGTATCGACGTCTTCAATAATGGTCATACCGTTATCGACACAGATCTGGAACAGCGCATCCTCGTTCTTGACCGTCAGCTCGTCAACGCGGTTGCCCATTTCGGTAAAGACCTCCTGAAAAATGGCTTGATCCTCGGGGGACAGCGAATTCCATAGCTCCAGATTGATAATATTGGAGGAGCACGCCAGCATGTGCTGGGTCTTCATCAGATATTTCTGAACCTCGTAGAACTTCATCGTGACAATCTGCGTGGCGGGGTTCTCTTGGCAGTCGGCGACGCCGGTGGAAAGGCTCATATAAACGTCTTCGATCGGGATGGATGTGATGGCGACATTGAAGACGTCGGCCAGCGTCGAATAGGGGGCAAAGTTTACGCAGCGCAGGGTGAGACCGTTAAAATCCTTTAACGTGCGGATTTCCTTGTTTGCGGTTAGGTGACGGAAGCCGAAATTATACATATTCAGCTGCTTGACGCCGCCGACGGCATCGCTGATCTCCGAGCGGATGGTGGCGCTCAGGTCGCTGTTTTTAAAGGCGGCCCAATGATCATAGCTCTGGAACGCGTAAGGCGCAAACAGCACGCCGGCCGATTCCAACCAGTCGGAGGCACTGTCGAGACAGGCGATATCCAGATCGCCCATCTGGCAGGCGGTGATGCTGTCGCTGTAGTTGGCATATGTACCGTTGGGGAAAATCTTCATGCCGTAACGACCGTCGGTTTTTTCGTACAAGGCGTCGGCGGCCTCGTTAAACGCGTCAAACACCGGATGTCCGTTGGTGAAAACGTGGGAAGCCTTGAGCCATTTCGTATCCTGCGCGGTCGAGCCCGCGGACGCGCTTTGGGGAGCGGCGCCGGACTGAGATTGGTTGCATGCGGCTAAGCTTAAAATCATGGTGATGCCAAGAATCGCGGCAAAAATTTTCCTCATTTCTTATACCTCTTTCTCTCTGCGTATGTTTTAAGCGAATGGCTGATAAGTAAATTATAAATCCAAAAAACAAAGAGTCAACATATCTAGTAAAATGTCGACATTATAGAATTAACAAATATGCAATAAAATCATTATCGTATATTGATAATATATGTAATAAACTAACAATATCAGGCGCGAGTAGCGCTCTTTCAGGGTTTTACGTGTGAGACGTGTAGACAAATGCCGGGATCAAGAAAGAATTATTTGACGGGCAAGAACTGATAGAGTTTAGAATCAGCAAGCAAATTCAAAGCTATTTATTTTGGGAAGAAGAGGACAATGACGTAGAATTGATTTGGTCTTCAAATTTTGAACAGTCCAACTAAACTGAACAAAATTTGAAGACCTTTTCTTTACCCTAAAGCCTTTGTTATGAGGTTTTAGGTTATATATTTAAATATCCAATTTCCTTTTCCTAAAAATGTTGGGATTAAAGTTTGATCTTGTTGTAGAATTGAAAAGTGCGTTTCCGTGGGGCGGAAACGCACTTTTATATATATTGGTTATTCAACGGCGCGGAGTAGCACTGCCGATACTAAATTCTTTGACGGCCTGATTAACAGCCTAATTTAGACATGTTTCACTGCCGCCATTTTGGGCTGCTTATCCTAGACCGTCCTTTTACTATAACACTTCCAGTAAGGCTTTTTATTCTTTACGCGCTATCTTAAATACACAGAGTCGGCGGGCCCGTTTTTGAGTATTTAAAATTCAATATCCTGTTAGGCCTGCTGCAAAACCGCTTCTTCAATCATATGAGCGACCGCGTCCTCCCAATATGCGCCGACAACGATATCGGCGACGGCCTTGGCTTGCGGTACGGCATTTTCCATCGCCGCGCCGATACCGGCCAGCTCGAGCATGGCACAGTCGTTGCGCTCGTCGCCAAATGCCATGACCTGTGCGGGATCAATCTTCAGATAGTCGCACAAAAACCGCAGCGCTTCTCCCTTGGTGGCGCGGCGATGGGTGATCTCAAGATTGCCCGGCAGCGAGCAGGCCACCGCAATATCAGGGAATTCCTCTGAGAGCTCGAGCATCATTCGGTCGCGCAGCGCGATATCCTTAAAAAAGCTCTGTATCTTCTGCACCGGCTTGCCCAGTGCGAGAATATACTGCGGCAGATTCTCCACCGGCTGGCGCGTTTCGAGAATGATCTGTCGCGCGTTAAGGTCGGAGACCCATTCCTCGACACGGCTGTGATAATACGCGTCCATATAGCCGCAGTTGTCGTCCACAAAACAGTCGATGGTGGCGGGCAGCGCGCTCAGCCGCGCGAAGATGCGGCCGGCCACCTCTACAGGTAGCTCGGCGCGGTACAGGACCTTTTGCTCGGCGCAGTCGTACACCTGCGCGCCGTTCATCAAAATGGCGTACCGTATGAACGGCAGGCGGCGCAGAGAAGCGGGCATCGCCCCGTAAAACCGTCCGGTGGCGGGAACGATGACGACGCCGCGCTCGGCGGCCCGCGTTAGAACCTGTTCGGTATAACTGCTGATCTGCCGGTCGTGTCCAAGCAGGGTGCCGTCCAGATCGCTTAAAATCATCTTAATATCCACGCTGTATCCTTTCAAAAACAGTGTATTCACACAGAATAGGTGTTGGCGGTCGTGTTGCCGCCCGCGCCGGTCCAGTCGGTGTGGAAAAAGCGGCCACGGGGCTGGTCGACACGCTCGTAGGTGTGCGCGCCGAAATAGTCGCGCTGCGCCTGTAAGAGATTCGCGGGCAGCGATTCGGTGGTATAGCCGTCAAAGTAGGCCAGCGCGGATGAGAACGCCGGAACCGGAATGCCCGCCTGTACCGCCGACGCGACCACATCGCGCCAAGCAGGAATCAGCGCCCCAACCGTCTCGCAAAAATAGGGGTCGAGCAACAGGTTTGAAAGCCGGGGCTCTCGCGCAAAGGCCGCGCTGATCTTCTCAAGAAAAACGCTGCGGATGATGCAGCCGCCCCGCCACATCAACGCGATGGCGCTGTAATCAAGCTGCCAGTTGTAGGTCTGCGCCGCGCTTTTAAGCAGCGCATAACCCTGCGCGTAGGAGATGATTTTGGAGGCGTACAGCGCCTGACGGATCTTTTCGACCTGTTGTGCGCGCGTGCCGCCCAGCGGCGTAATTCGCTTGTTAAATGCGGCAGCGGCGGTTACCCGTTCATCCTTCATTGATGAAAGGCAGCGCGCAAAGACCGCCTCGCCGATCAGCGTCAGCGGAATGCCCTCGTCGAGCGCGGCTGTCGCCGTCCATTTGCCGGTGCCCTTTTGGCCCGCCGCGTCAAGAATATGGTCGAGCACCACCACGCCGTTTTCGTCGCGATAACCCAGAATATCGGCCGTGATGGCGACGAGGTAGCTGTCGAGTTCGCCCTTATTCCACTCGGCAAATACCTCGTGCAGCTCCTGCGGCGTCATATCCAGCCCATCGCGCATGAGCTGGTATGCCTCGCAGATCAGCTGCATATCGCCATACTCAATGCCGTTGTGTACCATCTTGACAAAATGGCCCGCACCGTTTTCACCCACCCACTCGCAGCAGGGGGTTCCGTCCTCGACCTTGGCCGCGATGGTCTGAAAAATATCTTTAACCTGCGGCCACGCCGCCAGAGAACCGCCCGGCATCAGCGAGGGGCCGTGCAGTGCGCCCTCCTCGCCGCCCGAGACGCCGACGCCTAAGTACAAAAGCCCCTTAGACTCGACATAGGCCGTGCGGCGGATTGTATCGGGAAAATGGCTGTTGCCGCCGTCGATGAGGATATCCCCGGGGGAGAGCAACGGTATGAGCTGTTCGATCAGCGCGTCGACCGCCCCGCCCGCCTTGACCATCATCATCACCTTGCGCGGGGTGGACAGGCTGTCGACGAGCGCCTGTAGCGACTCGACGCCGATAATATTCTTTTGGGCGGCCCGCCCCGCCGTAAAAGCCTTAACGCGCGCAACGGTTCTGTTGTAGACCGCGACGGTCAGGCCCTTCGACTCCATATTCATCACGAGGTTCTCGCCCATTACCGCCAGCCCGATTAGGCCGATGTCCGCTTTTTTCATAAATATTCCTCCTGCCGCAGGCTTGGGCTTAAACGCGGCGCATGCCGCCGCACCCGGCCTTGGCCTGTTACACTATCAGTTTCAGAGGCCTTATAACAGGTCCCTGAGGTTTATCTGCTGTTAAAATGGGCGGCTGCCAGACAAAAACCGGCAGCCGCCCGACCTGCCCTGAGCAGGTTGATCAGTTATACTTTGCCCAAAGCTGGGTCCATTTTTCCTGAATGGCGCTCTTGTTTGCCGACAGATATTCCTGATCCTCAGGGAATACCTTAATTTCGCTGTAGTCGATCAGATAGGGGTTGGTGCTGGGCAGGTTCGCGTTGGCCGGGCGCGAGGAGGAGTTCTGCGCGTAACCGGTCTGGCACTCCTCAGAGGTCAGATATTCGATGAAGGCCTTGGCCTGTTCGATGTTCTTGGCGTTCTTGACAATGCCCGCACCGAACGGGCCGGAGGTGGTACCTTCCTCCATGTAGACGATCTCAACGTTGTCGGCGCCCGACTGTAACAGCTCGACGCAGACGTTCTCATAGGTCAGACCGACGACATATTCGCCCTCGGCGACCTGCTTGTAAACGGCGGAGGAGCTCGTTGTGGTCACACCGGCAAGATTCTGAATGAACTTCTCAATGTAATCCCAGGACTCCGGCGTGTCGTAGCCGCCCATAACCAGCAGCTGGGTCGAGAGGTGACGCCATGCCGAGGAGCTCGAGGTGGGGTCGGAATGGATGATCTTGCCCTTGAGCGCGGGGTTCAGAAGGTCGGCGTAGCCCTTGATTTCAAGGCCGAGCTCCTTTTCAAGCTCCTTGTTGACGAGCAGGTTGCTGGTCTGAATCATGAAATAGTTAAAATAGCCGTTGCTGCGGTAGGCCTCAGGGTATTCGCCGTCATGGGAGGAGACATAGGGTTCCCACAGGTCGGGGTATTTCGCAAGATCGGAGGGGGTCAGGCCGCCCCACATGACGTCGCACTGGGGATTTTCCTTCTCGGCCTGAATTCGGGCGATGCATTCGCCCGCCGAGCCCGAGATGATCTCGACCTCAACGCCGGTCTTCTCTTCAAAGGCTGGAATGACGCGTTCAATGTTGCTGTCGTCGGTCGTGGTGTAGATGGTCAGCTTGCCGCCAAGCTTGGCGTTCTCCGCGGGGGTGCTTTCAGACCCCGGCGCGCTGCCCGAGGGAGCGGGCGTGCTGCTGGATGTGCCGCCGCAGGCGACAAGTGTCAGAGAAAGGCATGCCGCCAGTGACAGAGCAGACAGTTTTCTAAACATTTGAAGACTCCTTTCTATTTGCGGATTTCATGGTTCCGCACACCATTTATGGGTCGATTGATTAAAAAGGACAAGGCCGCGTGGTTAAAAGCGCGTGCATCCCCCTTTCGTCGGCGGTGTCCCAACTGGCGTGTCTTTAAGCGATAGATGCCCTACAGCTTAATGTCCTCAGCCTTTGAAATTTTCATGTAAATCAGCAGCGAAATAGTCGTTAGAATGGTCAGGATGGTGGCAAACGCCGCCGCCGTGCCGTAGGTGCCGCGGTTGACCGCGATATAGGTCGAGAGCGTCAGCGTAATGGTCTTACTGTTGTAGAGGATGATGGCGGTCGAAAGCTCGGTGATGATGGCGATCCAGCTTAAAATCGCGCCCGCAATAATGCCGTTGGACATCATCGGCACCGTCACCTTGAAAAACGCGCCCATCTTTGAGGAGCCGAGGCTGATAGCCGCCTCCTCAATCGTAATCGGGATCTGCTGCAAGCTTGCAACCGAGGAACGGATGGTATAGGGCAGACGGCGGATGCACAGCGCGACGACCATAATCGCCATGCTGCCGGTCAGCACGAGCGGCCCGCGGTTAAACGAGACGACCAGCGCGATGCCCACGACCGAGCCGGGGATAATGTAGGGGAGCATCGAGATGACGTCGATAGCGTTGTTCACAACACTCTTGCGCCGCACGACGAGATAGGCGATCAGAATCGCGACAAAGATGATGATGACCAGTGCCGTCACGCCGATGACGACGGTGTTCTTGATCGACAGTATCAGCTGCTTTTTCATGGCCGCCTCGTAGCTGATGAAGGAATAGCCCGGCGCGAACAGTTTGTTGTTAACGTTTTTAAACGAGGTGTACATCACATAAAGCTGCGGCACAAACGCGATAAAGACCAGAAAGTAAGAAAACAGATGGATAACGACGCTAAAAAGGCCGCCGGGCGTCTTTTTTTGCACCGGATGCAGCGCGTTGAGCGAAAAGCTAAACCGCGACGCCGTATACTTTTGAATCAGAAAAATGAGGGCGGTGATTAGAATGGCGATAACGCTGATCGCCGCGGCAAAATTGTGGTCGCCGCCCTGCTCGCCTAAGTATTGGTTATAGATTTCGACCGGAAAGGTGCGGTAGCCCTCGCCGATGAGCAATGGGGAGCCGAAGTCGGCAAAGGCGCGCATGAA
The DNA here is from genome assembly GCA_023391005.1 of Bacillota bacterium. Taxonomy (GTDB): domain Bacteria; phylum Bacillota; class Clostridia; order Oscillospirales; family Ruminococcaceae; genus Yanshouia. Next base: position 55,997 of record JAEWBS010000063.1, read on the forward strand.
CACGAGCAGCGCGGCGGCCAGCACGGTCGGCATGGTCAGCATCAGCGTGACGTTAAAGAAACGCCGGACGCCGGTACAGCCGAGATTTTCCGACGCCTCGATCAGCGAGTTGTCGATATTGCGGAAAGCGCCGGTCATGTAGATAAAAACGAGCGGGAACAGCTTGAGCGACTGTACAAGCACAATGCCCTGAAAGCCGTAGATGCTGCCGACCCTGATGCCGAGAAAGGTCTTTAAGAAAACAGTGACAACGCCGGAGCGCCCCATGAGCAGAATCCATGAATAAGCGCCGATAAAGGGGGCGGACATGCAGCACAGAATGCTCAACACGTACAAAAGCCGGGCGCCCTTGAGGCGATAAAAGGTGTAGACATACGCAAACGGAATGCCGAGCAGCAGCGCAACCAACGTGACGACCGTGGTGCTTTTAAGGCTGTTGATCAGTGTTGAGAAATAATACTTCTCGCCGAAGAATTTCTGAAAGTATTGGAGGGTGAATTCCCCCTCTTTGTTAAAGACGGCCTGCTTGAACATCGAGCCCATCGGGTAGATCAAAAACAGGATGAAGAGCGCCAGAATCACAAGGCTGTAAACGGTCCAGATATCGGCGCGCTTTTTGGTTTTTATCATTGCCGCGCCCTCCTTTAAGCCTGATACTGCCGGCAGTCGTCACAGACACCCTCGAGGATATTGACGCTGCCGTCCTCGGTGAAGAGATTGATCTTGTTGACGTTGACGGTCAGGTGAATCGTCTTGCCGGCAGGAATGACGCCCGCGATGTCCGACTCCTGAATAATTTCGGCGTCGTCGCCCGTATCCAGCGAGACGAAATAATGCGTGTTAAGACCCAAAAACACGCTGTCGGTCGTGGTGGCCTTAATGCCGGTCTCGTCGGCGCGGTTAATCAACAGCTCCTCGGGGCGCACCGAGACAAGCACATTTTGGTCGTAGCAGTATTCGGGCCTCACATGCGGCAGCCCCACCGCGTAGCCCGTGCCAAAGTGCAACACCGGCGTGCCATTTAGCATGCGCAACTCGCCCTTTAAAATGTTGGTGCGCCCGATAAAGGTCGCGACAAACAGGTTGGCCGGGCGCTGATAGATGGCCTGCGGCGTGCCAATATGCTGGATGACGCCATCCTTCATAACGGCAATACGGTCGGAGACGGCCATCGCCTCCTCCTGATCGTGGGTGACATAAACGGTGGTGATGCCTACGTCGTGCTGAATTCTTTTGATGACGGTGCGCATCTCGACGCGCAGCTTGGCGTCAAGGTTTGAAAGCGGCTCATCCATGAGCAGCACGTCGGGCTCGATGACCAACGCGCGCGCCAGCGCCACACGCTGTTGCTGCCCACCCGAGAGGCGCTCGGGCATGCGGTCGGCATACTCGTCTATGTGCATCAGCTTCATGAAGGTGTCTGTGCGGTTGGCCGTTTCTTCGGCTGAAAGGTTGCGGTTTTTTAGGCCGAAGGCCACGTTCTTGCGCACCGTCATGTGCGGAAAGATGGCGTAATTCTGAAACACCATGCCGATGTTGCGCTTGGCGGGATCTAAATCGTTGATACGTCGGTCGTTAAAGTAAAAATCGCCGCCCTCAATTGAGTTAAAACCGGCAATCATGCGCAGCAGCGTGGTTTTGCCGCAACCCGAAGGCCCGAGCAGCGTAAAAAACTCACCTTGCTTCACATCGAGATTCAGCCCCGAGATGATGGTGTTGTCCCCGTACTTCTTGACGGCGTCGGTGATCCTGATATTGACACTCATGACGCTCCTCCTTTGCTATATTGAAATCTATTGTCACGTCGATGTGATGAAAAAAAATAAACGCTCCGAAAACCACAATGCGGCTCCGAAGCGTTTTCCAAAAGCAGGCGCGCTAAGTCTCTCGGGGCAAGGCCTCAAAGACTGGGCGGGCTGCCAGTTCGGCCCTAATGGGCCGCGGTCGCAAACGGAACATCTTGCACAAATTAAAAGGACGGCGTTTACTTTCCTTTGTTTATGCTATCAAATCCGCCGCGTAAAAGACAGGTAAATTTCCGGCGCAAAAGGAGAAAATTCTGCTCAGTTTGTTTCCGCCGAGCTGCCGTTCATCTTCTGCATAAACTGCTTGGCTGAGCAGCCAACGTATTTTTTAAAGACGCTGTTAAAATATTTGTAGTCACTAAAACCACAGGCGGCTGCGATATCCGAAAGCCTGCCCCGCTTCTGCCGCAGCATCGAGAGCGCGCATTGAATGCGGTAGCGGTTGAGATAGTCGGTAAAATTCATGCCCATCTCGCTTTTAAATCGCCGGGTCATGAACGATTCGCTGTAAAACAGCTCCTGCGACAGGATGGCGAGCGTAATTTTTTTGCCGACGTTCTTTTCAATATAGTCGAGCATCCGCGCGACCACCTCGCCGTCCTCCGCCTCCTCGGCGGGCAGGGCGGCAACCGGCGTCAAAAGATGAACCGGATCGGGCGGTACCAAAAGCCCCTCCTTGAGCTTTTGGTAGGCTAAACGGCGCTCCCGTTCGGCACAGGCCTTTTCAATCGCGCGGGTCAGCTCCGGGATATCGATGGGCTTTAGCACATATTCAACCGCGCCGTATTTGAGCGCTCTTTTGGCGTAGTCAAAGTCGGAGTAGCCGGTGATGATAATCGCGGCATAGCCGTATTCCTGACAGGTCTGTTCGAGCACCTCAAGCCCGCCTAAAAGCGGCATGTTGATATCCATGAGCACGAGATCGTACGCGCCGGTTTGGATGCGTTCAAGCGCTTCCTGTCCGTTGCCGGCCTCCTCAATCTGTCCACAGCCCATGTGATGCCAATCGATTGAGCAGACAATACCCCGGCGGATAATATCCTCATCCTCAACTACTAGAACCCGATAGCTCATCGCTGTTCCGCCGCCCCTCTACATATAGTATGACTTCGGTTCCCTCGCCATGGGTGCTGTTGATTTCGATGCGGCTGCTGCCGCCATATTGCAGGTAAAGACGGCGAGCCGTCCCCTGAAGCTCGCTGTAGCCCGCCCCCTCCCGCAGCCGGGCTGGAGAGCGCAGCAGGTTGCGCAGCTGCGCAAGACGATCGGGCAAAATGCCCCCGCCGTTATCCACCACCGTGAGCGTTAGCACACCGTTTGGCCCGACAGCCCCCTTGATCGAAATAGCGATCGACTTTCTGCTCTGAAAGCCGTATTTAACACTGTTTTCGATTACGGGTTGGAGCAGCAGCTTTGGAACGCGGTGCCCCATGCAGGGCGGGTCGATATCGATGTGGTAGGTAAAGCGCTCGCCAAAGCGGAATTTGATGATATCGAGGTAGCTAAGGATATGCGACAGATCCTCCGACAGCGAAACCTCGCTGCTGCGGTTATCGACGCTGTAGCGCAACAGCTTTGTCAGGTTTAAAAGCGTGTTGTCCGCGCCGGGTACCCCCAACTGAATGGCAAATCGGATGCTCTCAAGCGTGTTATAGAGAAAATGTGGGTTGAATTTGGCTTCTAAAGTGCGCATTTCCATCGTATTATTGAGCTTTAGTAGCTCGAAGTTATGCCCTGTCAGCTCGCGGATGCCATCGAGCATAATGTTGATATGCTCGGCGATATCTTCAAACTCATCGCCGGTTTTCATGATGATGGTGCCGTCCCCCTTTTGGGCCACCGAGTCTATTTCGGTGCGCAGCTGTTCAACCGAGGCCGCGCTGTGCTGCGCAATATTGTTGGCCATCTGCATGGCCAACAGTGTGACGAGAAAATAAACGATCACTGAGAATACCATACTCAGAAGGTAATAGCCCCATATCGGGATGATGCCCACATAGGTGTAAACCGTCATATTATATTCGGGCAGCTGTGAAGCATACATCCAATAGTCCTGACCGTTAAACCGGAACTTGCCGTTTTCAATGCCATAAAAACGGTTCAGATTCTGCAGCAGCCCACGGTCTGGCGCCACGACAACCGCGCTGTTGCCATGCACGATAATGCCGCTGTATTGCAGCGTACGCATATTCCGGGTCAGAGCATTGGTATCAATATAAAGGGTGGCGACGCCCTTGAACCGGTTGGCGTCGTCATAGAGCGGGCGGCAAAGAACATAACGCGGCGCGCCGTCAAAAAAATAAACGGTGTGATAGGGGCGCTGCGGCTGCGAGAACATATTCTCCACCACCTGCGCGTTAAAGGTCCGCTGAGAGTAACTGAAGTTCTGGTAGGTCGTCGAAACCACCTGCCCCTTGGGATCGGTCAACACCAGATTCGACGGCACAATGCAGTCTCTGGCAAAGCTGCGATACACAAAGGACAGTGCGGTACCGCTTAAATCGCCGCCCAAACAGCGCAGAAAGTTCTCGTATCCAGCCCCGTCCTCCGAGGTGTAGCGGTCGTACTGGGCGTAGACCTGCCGGAACTCTTCCGCAAGAATCCGGTTATAATTTTTGGCGCGATAGGAGTTAAAATAGACCGAATAAAGCAGCAGCATCCCCATAAAAAGAAGAAAGCAGCTCAGCGAAAACAGCAGGCTGAATCGTGCAATCTGCCTGCGCAGCTTGACCTGAAAGCCCTTCATACCTGCCGTTTCCCACCTTCCATGACGCATTATAAAACACTTCTCAATGATCTTAGCGCGAAATGCACTTAAAAGCAAATTATTTTGAAAGACGGTAGGGAATCTGAACTTTTGGAAAAGTCCAGATTTCCTACCGTCTTCTTTTATGCCAAATCGTCTTTTGGCAATGAAATTGATTGTGGTGTTTTATCTTAACATCTCAGCCAGACCTCGCGGGGCGTTTAAAATCGAAGCGGTGGATTAGTTGGCGCAATATGCAGTTGTTTATGCGGTTTTACCATACCGCGCGACAAAGTCGGCCGCGGAGTAATAAATGCGGTTGGTCTCCGTGGGTTTGACTGTGTTAAAAGAAATCAAAGCTTTGTCCGTGTTGCCCGCCACATTGAGATAGGTCAGTTCAAGCATAATGGATTTTCCCGCCAGCATGTCGACGATCCAATAGGGTATCTGCTGATGCTTGGTGGCATCCAGCGTAATAGTGCCGTCGGTCGGGGTTTTGGCGGCAGCCAGCGAGAAGCGGTCCCAGAAAAGCGTTTCTTCAGTTTGCCGTTCTTCTGCTGCACGGCTGCCTGATTTTCCATGCGTTTTAGGCGGCAGAGTCGTGAAAAGGTTATCCAAAATCTGCGTGGCAGTCATAGTGGCATAGGCGTCGGGATCGGTTAAATAGCTGCCGTCAATGGCCCATGAGAACTTGCCGACAGAGGTTTGGGGGTTGGTGCTATAGGTGACATAGCTGCTCCAGTTTTTATAAACGGCAGGGTATCGCTCGCTCCAATCAGGAAAATAGTCGGTCATATACTTCTGGGCCAATGCATAGGCTTGACATTCTTCGCCGGGGGTGCCGTCCTGTGGTGCAATGGCGCTCAATTGTACGCCACCGCCGCCTTGGCCCTGATAGCTGTCCGACGGGGTGGAGTGCAGAATGACCATGCTGCCGTCTTCACAGGTACCGACGCACATCCAGACGTGTCCGCTCATGCTGAAAATATCGCCGGGCTTAAAGTCGGAAATTTTCAGTGCGTCGGCGCTTTCAACCTTTGTAAAGCTGCCAAAGCCTTTATCGGCATACAGCTTGGCCTCTTTAGTGGACGAATGCACATAACCGGGCAGTCCGCTTACAGTGTTAGCGACATTATATATCACCCAAGACATATAACCGGAACAGTCGGGACCGGCATAGTAATATTCGTTATAGCTTTTGTGCGGGTAATAGCTTCGCGTATAATCACTGTTGTTTCGGTATGTATAGGAGGCGTCCTGCGCTTGAAAAAAGTCGATCCAGGTCTGGGGCACGCCAATGGTGGTTGCTTGAGGGCTTGAGGTCCCGGTGGCGGCCTGAGAACCTTCGTCCTGCCAGTCCCAAGTACCGCCGTAAATATACAGCGCCGTACCTGCCGGCTGCAACGCGGTTGCTAGAACATTTTTCAAAGTCTTTTTGCCGGGTGTGTTTCTAATCGGAGGTGTATAGGGTTCGGCGATAAAGGTTAAATAAATCAGCTCGGCGGGGTTGCCGTAAACCTTTACAGTTTCGCCCACTCTAAGGGTAGCGGGTGTTACGGTGGCGCCCCCCGCTTCAGAGGTGATTTGATAAACCTTTGTTGCGGCGGTCATGGCAATCTGCCGTTCATCGACTCTGATGTAGTTGTTGCCGATATCGGTAATAGTTCCCATGGCTGTTGGTGTGGGGACGTTGACGTCGACTACGGTGTTATCTTCTACGGTGATATCAAACACATAGCCTTCTGCCAGAAGATTGTTTAAGGCGAAGTTATTATCAGACGATACCTTGTAGATTTTTTCGGTGCCGTTTACATCAAAATAATAAGTAAATTTCTTTAAATTATCAAGGCTGCCGTTTCTGGTGGCGGCATTGGTGCCGTAGCCCACAACGCCCCGATACACCGCCAACCCGTCGCCGGTAAAATTCCCTGAGTGCGTACCTGAATCTAAGCCTGAATCTAAACCGGAATCGATACTGTCGTCGGTGGCAAAAACAAGTTGTGTCTGAATTACAATCATAAACAGTGCCATGAAAAAAGCTAATACTTTAGAATTCATCGCGTTTACCGTCCTTCTCTTTAAGTAATGATTACAGGCAGCTCGGAAGGGTTCGCATGACCGGCTCTATTTTAGGCGGTCTACACCTCGCTTTCATCGGTTTTTTAACATTACTTCAGCGGCATATTTCTTGATTCTGGTAATAAAAAAATCCCGCGGCAATAATGCCAACGGGATCTCATTCTCGATGCAGAATAAGGAAATTATTCCACAAAAAATAAAGCCGCTGTTATGACTAAAATATTATTTAAGTTGTGTGTTTATGGGCGTTTTACGGAGTAATTCATGCGGTTTATGCACATTAGGTGTAATGGGTGGCGAGAATATACATGTAAACAACACACATTGTTTTCTACAAGATCTTTATTTATCTATAATATAGCCGTGCTACCGACACTTTTATGGCGTTTTTTGTAAAGAGACAAATATATTTTAAAATTTTAGCCGCCATGCGCAGGTAGCCGTTAAATTTTGTATGATAAGCTCTACTTTTTTGTTGAATTTTTATCGAAAAAAGGAGGCGGTTAAGCCGAGCCCCCACATGGTTGCCCTTTGCTGTCACAGTGATGATTTTAACTTAGAAGCAATCGCTGTTCCCACACCAAGAACAAAAAAGAACGCCCATACAAGAGTGAAAATACGCTTGTGTGGGCGTTTTTAAGTTCGGATTTTCTTATGTTGCTTACCGCCTGCCGCTGGGAAACCGAATTGATTATCGTCAATTTATAGTTCGGATTTTAAATTGCTTACCAGGCAGTCCAACCGCCGTCCATCACCAGATTGGCGCCGGTCATATATCTGGATGCGTCGGAGGCTAAAAAAATGATGGCGCCGTTGTATTCATCCTCCTGCGCCATGCGGCCTATGGGAATGTGGTTGCAGTAATTGGCCTGAAAACGTTCGTCCTGCGTCTCTCGCCAGACGCCCGAGGGGGTAAAGGTGTTGACGCGGATGTTTTTTCTGCCCCAATAGGTGGCCAAATAGCGGGTGAGGTTATAAATGCCCGATTTTGCCGCCGCATAGGCGACGGGTTTAATAAAAGGCACCCCGGTCAGCTCTTCTTTATAGGCGTAAATATCCTGAACGGGAGAAACCATACCGTAAATGGAGCCCACGTTAATAATCGAGCCGGGCTTATTCGCTTGTACCATTCGCAGCCCCACCGCTTGGCAGCAAAGGAAGGTGCCTGTCAGATTTGTCTCCACGACCTCGCGGAAAACCGCCTCGGGGAAATATTCAAAGGGGCCGGAAACCTCCGGCGGGGCGCTGGGCTGGGTGTCGATGCCCGCGTTGTTCACCAGCACGTCGGGCGCGCCGCCAAAATCCAGCGCCATCTGATCTAACACCCGGTTGATGTCATCCTTTTTAGCAATATCCGCCTGATAAAACTTCAGCCGCCCGGTTTGGCACTCTTGAGCGGTAAAAAACCGGGCAATCCGCTCGTCGCTGACGGTGCGGGCCCAGATAGCAACCTTTGCGCCGCGCGCAAACAACGCCTTGGCATATTGCACGCCAAGCTGACCAAATCCGCCGGTAACAATGCAAATTTTATTTTCAACACTGAAAAGAGGGTCGGTATGCATCATAAAATCCTCCTGTTGGGTTAAGCCGGGCGTATCTCCCCGGCGATTTACATACGTGTCCTATACTAAAACAGGAAGGCGCCTGATGATTCGATTATCGGCGCTCCTTCCTGTTCCATAACAGCAGCCTTGGGCGGTTGTTTTTTGTTTATTTTAGAGAGCGTTCGCGCTAATATTGTCCATATTAAGCTGCAGCCCCAAGCCCGGTTTATCGGGAATTTCTAAGAAGCCGTTTTCGGGCTTTGGCGCGTTCACATAGACGTTGTCGACCACCTCTTCAAACATTAGTAGCCGCTCCAAAAACAACGCGTTGGGTGCGGCCGCGGCCAGATGCATATGCATATGCTCCATGCCGTGGGGCGCAAAGCCCAGATTCCACGCTTGAGCGATGTTGATAATTTTCAGCGTCTCGGTATAACCGCCGCAGCGGGTGACGTCCCCCTGTAAAATATCGGCGGCGCCGGCCAGCACCAAATCTCTAAAACCGTAGCGAGTGTATTCATGCTCGCCGGTCGCCAGAGGAATATCGGTCCCATGCTTAAAGCGGGCCAAGCCGGGAATATCGTCGGCGAAAACCGGCTCTTCAAAAAATAGGATGTCGCATTCCTTTACGCGGTTGGCAAACTGAACCGCCGTACCGGCCTGCCAGACATTGTTGGCGTCTAGCATAATGCCGACGTCGGGCCCCACCGCGTCACGCACCGCTTGAATGCGTCGCAAATCCTCGTTGGGATTGCGTCCGCCCTGAACGCCCACCTTGACCTTAATCTTGTCAAAGCCTCGGGCAACCATAGATTTGGCTTCGGCCACCAGCTCCCCGGTGGAATAAGAGGTCCAGCCGCCGCTGGCATAAATCGGAACCTTATTGCTCTTGCCGCCCAGCAGGCGATAGAGCGGCAGCTCTAAAATTTTGCCCTTCAGATCCCAAAGCGCGATATCAACGGCGCTGTATGCGCAAAAGGCAAGACCCTTGCGCCCAACCCCGCGCATGTAATGGAAATTTTCTTCGTAAAGGGCCTCGGTTTCCATGGGGCTTCGTCCGGCCAGCTTAGGGGCGATCGCCAATTGAATAAACGACCGAATCGCTTCGCCGCCCACCTCATGGTAGGTCACGCCGATACCGTGGAGCCCTTGGTCGGTGGCGACATCCACCACCACAAAACCGATGGTTTCCACATTGCGGGTGGAATCGGCAAAATTGCCTTTGACCTTCGTCTCCATAAGCCAAACCTTAATGTCGGTAATTTTATGATCAATAGCCATGGCTTCTACCTCCTAAAGATACCCCAGAAACTTTGGCAAGGCCAGAGTGAGCTGAGGAATAAATGTAATCAGCACCAATATTACCAGAGAAACCGCTACAAAAGGCATAATTTGCTTGTACAGATTGGTCAGCTTGACACGACCCACGTTGGCGGTGACAAACAGCGTCATACCCACCGGCGGGGTGATAAGGCCAATTGTCAGATTGATACAGACCAGCAGGCCAAAATGTAGCGGATCCACCCCGTAAGCAAGCGCCACTGGCAGCAGAATCGGCACCATAATCAACAGCGCGGGGGACTGATCGAGAATCATTCCGATAAGCAGCAGCAATATATTGACAAATATCAGGAAGAGCGCCCTGCTGTGGATATATGTCATGCAGAAAGCGATAATCTGCTGCGGAATTTGCAGCGTCGTAATGGCCCAGCCCATCGAAGAAGCGACCGCAATAATAAACAGCACGTTGGCGGTTGTTTTGGCGGTGCGGATGCAGCAGTCCCAAAATGCCTTCCAGGTCAGGGTTTTGAGCATAAATTTGGCGATGAGCAGGGCGTACAGCACGGCGATGGCGCCCGATTCGGTCGCAGTAAAGATGCCGGAGGCAATGCCGCCCAGAATAATGACCGGCAGAACCAGACAGGGCAGCGTTTCTTTGAGAGAAACCCATATCTCGCGGAAATCGGCCCGGTGGGCGCGCTTGGGGTGATTGTACTTTTTCGCTAAAAAGTAACAGAGCGCCATTTCGCTCAGGCCAAGGAGAATGCCGGGCAGAAGTCCGCCGAAAAACATAGCGGCGACCGAAACGTTGCCCGCCACCACGGCATAAATAATCATAATGCCGGAGGGCGGAATGATCGGTCCGATAATTGCCGAGGCGGCGGTAACGGCGGCGGAATAATCGCGTGAATAACCGCCTTTTTCCATCATTTCAATTTCAATCGGCCCCAGACCGCTTGCATCGGCGGTGGCGGAGCCGGATATTCCCGCAAAAAACATGCTGGCCATAATATTGACGTGTGCCAAACCGCCCGAGACATGCCCGACCAGACAATTGCTGAAATGAATAATCTTTTCGGTCAGCTTGCCGCTGGACATAATCTCGCTCGCGAGAATAAATAAAGGAATACATAAGTAAGTAAAATTATCCACGCCTGAAAAAAGCTTCTGAGGAATAATGAGCATGCTGCCGCCCAGAGCGGCAAAGGACGCAATAGTGATAAAGCCCATGGCAAAACCAATAGGAACGCCGATGAGCACGACCACAAGAAACCCAATCAACAATGCCAGCGCCATTATGGCCATGATATTACCTCCCTCGCGGTGCCAAGACCGATATCGAATAACGCGTTATGCATCTTTGGCACCTCTTTTGCTTCCCGCATCAAAGGGCTGCAGCTCACCGCAGGCAACGCCAACCCATTCGGTTAACGTCTCATAAAGCATTAATAGGCAGCCCGCCACCGGAGCGCTGTACAGATAAACGCCCGGTATTCTAAGTGTGGAGGACTTAAAAATAATATTGTTACGCGCCACCTCAACGCCGTAGCGGATGGCCACAAATAAAAACACCAGCATCAAAATGCGGGTCAAGTGGTAGAGTGCCTGCCTGCCTTTTCCCGAAAGGCGGTCGAAAATCAGGTTAACCGCTGCGTGGCTGCCTTCTTTTAGGCAGATGCCGATGCAAAGATAGGCCGACCAAATCAAGGCATACCGGGCAAACTCCTCGGTGAAGGGGAACGAAAAGGAAACAAATTTGATGATGATAAATCGATACAGCACCTGAAACAGAAGCGCCGCGGTACAAAGAGCAATCAGCAGAGCCGCCAGCCATTCCAGTGCTTTGCTTATTTTTCGGGAAAGCCTATCCAGTGCAAAATACAAGTTGCGGATAGCCTGCATGGTATTTCCTCCCTGAACCGGACAAGCGGCGCAACACCGCCTGTCCGGTATTCTAAATCCGTAAATTTGCGGTTAAGAGGCGCGGTAGGCCTCAATGGCGGAAATAAGCGCGTCCATCGGCTCGTCACCCAGCGATTGCCGCAGATATGCCTGCGTGGGTTCGAATACCGCCGCGTGCCATGCCGCCAGCTCCGCCTCGGTAGGCTCGTAAACGGTCATGCCGTAGTCGCGCAGAACCTGCACGCCCGCGGTGTTTTTGGCTGCGACAACCTTTTGGGCTTCGGGCGTGGCGGCTGCGGCGCCGTCGTCGATGACCTTCTGCAGATCGGCCGGGAGGCTGTTATACAGCTTGCCGTTGATCACGTAGCTCATAATGCCGGCGATGTGGCCGTCTAACACGAGATATTTCTGAACCTCGTAGGTTTTGTCCTGAATGATATTGAGAACAGGATTTTCCTGACCGTCCACCACGCCGTTTTGCATGGCGACATACATCTCAGAGCCGGGCATCGGCACGGCCTTGGCGCCGAGCGCCTCGACCATCTTGATAGAGACGGGGCTTTCCATGACGCGGAAGGTCACACCCTTGGCATCCTCCACCGTTTTGAGCTCTTTATTGCTGGTGGTAAAATTACGGAAGCCCTTGGAATGCATGCTCAGAACGCGGATGCCGGTTTTTTCTTGCACCTTACTGCGGAACTGCTCGCCCCACGCGCCGTTGATAACCGCGTCGCATTCCTCTACTGAAGCGAACATGCCGGGGCAGGAGAGAATCTGGCTCTCGTCAAACAGGTTGTTGAGCAGGGTCACGTCGATGATCGACATTTCAATATTACCGCCCACAACGCCCTGTACCGATTCGGCCGCGCTGCCAAGCTGCCCCGAGGGGTACAGCTCTACCTTGAGCGCGCCGTTGGAGTTTTTCTCGACATAGTCCTTAAATACTTCCGCGAACATGATGTCGGGGCTGTCGGTCGCGGGAATGTTTCCGGGGGTGTAGGCAAGCTTAAGGGTATAAACCTTGCCGGGGGCGGCGCTGCTGCCTGCGGCAGAGCCCGGGGCAGTGCTACTGTTGGCAGAGTTGCTGGCGCATCCAATCATAGAAACACATAAGACGGAAATCAGTAAAAGGCGCATCAGTTTTTTCATGGTAATAAACCTCCAATTTTTATTATTAATGAACCGCGTTCATCCAAACAAAGGTTATAGCATGTTGCTGCCAAATCAATTTAAGGCCGTTTTTCAGACAATCTTTTTATACAGGACTATCCGTACAGGCGTTTATACTGTTCTATGGTTTGCAGAACCTGCCGGTCGGTTTCGGCGTCGACCGGCACATAGGGCCGGGTGCAATATGCGTTGCAGATGCCCATATGAGACAGCGCCTTTTTGCGCCAGACATTGGGGGACATCCATGCCGTGCTGTAACGGTTGAGCCGGTTCATATCGTTCATAACGTCGCACAGCGTCCGAAGACGCGCCCTGTCCCCGACAACTGAAGCATGGTACAAGTCGGCCAGCAGCTTGGGGTATGGATTGGAAAGGGAGGGCACCAGACCGTCCGCTCCCGCGCACAGGCCCTCAAAGCAGATGCTTTCTTCTCCGACGGTGATGGCAAAGGGCTTATCACCGTTTTTAAAGCGGCGAACCATCTCATGAATGCGGTCTATATCGCCGCTGCTGTCCTTAACGCCGACGATGTTATCGATTGCGGACAGGCGGGCGATGACCTCCATGCTGATAGCCGCCCCGCAGGTGCCGGGGATGTTATACAGCATCACCGGCAGGCTGGTGCTTGCAGCGACGCTGCTGAAAAAGGAATAGGCCTCGTCGTCGTTATGAATGGGGTAATAGTAGGGCAGCGTCACAACCAGAACATCCGCGCCTGCCTGCTGGGCGCTTTTGACATTGCGCAGAACCGCAGTAAGACCGGTGTCCGCCACGCCGGCGTAGACGAGAACCCTGCCGGCGACGTGCCTGACACATTCACGGATGATGCTGCCCCGGGTTGCCTCGTCAAATCGGGCAAACTCCCCGGTGGAGCCCATAATAAAAATCGCGTCAACGCCACCGTCTACAACATAATCGATTAACGCTCGCATCTGCTCATAATTGATCGATTCATCCTGATTGATTGGCGTCAGCAACGGTGTGATAACACCGCCGCCAATAGTCTGGTTCATAGACTCGCTCCTTGCTCCATATGTATTTAAGACGAAACTGTTCATTATTAATAAACGTGTTTCATCAATAATATAATAATAGCAGCGCGCGTATAAATTTGTCAATTCGCTGATGGTGCAATTTTTGTAAAAAAAATTGTGCAAGCCCACAAAAAGCTTGCACAAAGATGCCTTCTATTTCAATAAATTTTTTATTTCCTGCGCGACCTGTTGAAGCTTTTCGGCAAAGAACACGACTTTGTCATCCATCACCCGAAGGGACGGGCCGCTGATGCTCAATGCCCCTATCACCCGTCCGCTGCTGTTGTGAAGAGGGACCCCCACACAGCGGATGCCATACTCATGCTCCATATTGTCGATCGCATATCCGCGCTTGCGCGTTTTTTCAAGATCGTCGCGCAGCGCGCGCTCATCGGACAGGGTAAAGGAGGTAAACGGCTTTAGACCCTGCGCGATAACCTGCTTAACGAGCGTCTCATCCGAAAAGGCCAGAATAGCCTTTCCAACGCCGGTGCAGTGCATATCTGACTTGACTCCCACGATGGATCGTGCATACAGTACGCTTGCGGGATAGGAACCCTCCACGTAAATAATCTCGGTTCCGGAGGGAAATGCGAGATAAACCGTTTCGGCGCATTCTTCGGCGATTTTATCCATGTAGGGCTTGATAATCGCCTTAGTCTGGTCCGTGCTGTACACGACATTGCTCAGCGTAAGAAGCTTTTTGCCAAGCCTGTATTTTCCGCTGCTATGACTCTTTTCGATAAAACCGCACATCTGATAGGTACTGATAATGTTGTAGACCGAGCTTTTTAACATGCCGGACAGATCCGAAAGCTCCTTGATGCCGCGCTCGGGATGCTCGGAATCAAAAAAATCCAACAAGCATAACGCCTTATAGAGGGACTTCACTTTTGCCGTATTTTCTTCCACATCTAACACCAACCATTCATTATGAGACAATCATAGCACAACATGAATGGTTGGTCAATTTTTCGTCAAGGAAAATTAGTTGAACGTCATACTGTGAATAAAAGAGCGACGCATATCTGCTGTCCGCTTAGCCCGTTCATGTTGATATGGGAACTGAATGGGCTTTTTGATCGGCACGGGGCAGTGCTGTTGCCAATACAGGAGAACATCCGCGCCAAAAGAGCACCGGCCTTCACTGAAAATAGTGAAAGCCGGTGCTCTTTGTATATCCTAAAGTCCGCCGCGTCGGGCCTTATCCTTCAAAATCAGGAATCTTCCGTTTCCGCCGTGTGGGCTCCGACGAACGCGGCGTATTGTGTTTAGTCACAAGCTTCCCGGGGGACTGAACCGCTTTCGAGGCCTTGCGCGGCCAGCGAGTCCCACTTTGCGTCTGGTCGGCAAGGCGGATTGTCCGGGTATTTCTGCCGCAAATTTTGCAGTCCCGCATCGACGCTAACACACCGTCCACCTGATTCTCGGGGATACCAACCACCGAATAGTCTGAGTAGATCTTAATTTTGCCGACCTCTCTGCCCGAAATACCCGAGCGCTCGGTGATGGCGCCCACCAAGTGCTTAGGCTCTACCCGATGGGTCGAACCGATATCCACAACCACATCGGTAAATGAGGCGGGAGACGCCTTGCCTGTATGCTGATCCGCTGTCATGCGCACCTCGCGGGTAGGGGCGCTGACAATTTCGGCAGGCAGCTCCCTTGGCGGGTAGTGGATGCTTAGCAGTGCGGCGGCGATACGCTCAGGCGCATAACCATACGCCGTAAGCTGTGCCACCATGTGCTCATAGCCCGCGCCTGCGCCGCCCTCCAGCGCGTCGACCACGGTCTTGATATTTCGGTCGCGGTCCCTTGCCTCGATCTCCTTTTGGGTGGGCAGGTGATCCTGTCGTATCTCTGCCTTGACCGCACGGGACAGCGCCCGCAAGGCGCTCAGCTGCCGCTTGCCGGAGTAGAGTGTGATGGAGCAGCCTGATTTTCCCGCACGTCCGGTGCGGCCGATACGATGGATATAGTATTCGGTATTCATGGGGATATCATAATTGATAACATAGTCCAAATCGCTGACATCAATGCCGCGCGCCGCCACGTCGGTGGCGATAAGAATCGCCACGCGGCCGCGCTTGAATTCGCCCATCACGCGGGTGCGCTGAACCTGCTTTAAATCGCCGTGGATGCTCTCGGCGCTGAAGCCGTGGCTATTGAGATACTCCCCTAGCTCGTCGACCATACGCTTTGTATTGCAAAAAATCAAGGCGCGGTTCGGCTGATGAAACCGCAGCAGCAGATGAAGCGCCTCCATCTTTTTGCTGACGGGTGCCTCGACACAGCTCTGATCGATCCGTTCCAGCGTCACCTGACTCTTATTGATTTCCACAACCCGGGGATCTCGCTGAAAGGTCTTGGCGAGGCTCAGAATGGCGGGCGGCATTGTGGCGGAAAAGAGAACAGTCTGCCGTTCTGCTGGCGTATCTTGCAAAATCGTCTCAATGTCCTCTTTAAAGCCCATGTTAAGCATCTCATCAGCCTCATCCAGAACAATCATTTTTAAATGTTGCAGCTTGATGGTACCGCGGCGCATATGATCCATCACGCGCCCCGGGGTGCCGACCACGATGTTCGCCCGTCTAAGCTGAATGAATTGCCGTTCCATACTGGCGCCGCCGTATACCTCCACCAGCCGGATACCGGGGAGGAAACGAGCCAGCTTGCAGATCTCTTCCCCCGCCTGCTGCGCCAGTTCGCGCGTAGGGCAGAGGATCAGCGCTTGAATCGCGGCTTTCTCTGTGCTGGTATCAATGGCTTCCAGCACAGGAATGGCAAAAGCCGCTGTCTTGCCTGTCCCGGTTTGGGACTTGGCAATCACATCTGCTCCGCCGCATATGAGTGGAATCACCTGCTCCTGTATTGGGGTAGCACACTCAAACCCCATCTCCTTTACGGCCTTCTCAATGCGGGGGTCAAGTTCCATTTGGGAAAATTGCATGTCTGACATAGGTCTCCTCGTTTCCAATTTAAAATAACAAAAGAAAAAACGAGGATCAGCTCCTCGTTTTGCTCTAAACCGATATACAGCTATATTATTCTTTATATCTTAACATAGCCGCATTCTTTTGTCAAACACCTGCTGACATATAAATTTATTGGTTTTTTTCTACTTGGGTATACTATAGGTTTTCATCGTCTTATTGCGTATCGCTTATGCCCAAAACTTGAGTAGGTGACATCATCCCCAAACTGGGCGATAAAGGCCGACAGTTTCCGGAATATCATTGACGCAAATGATGTTGCTATTATTATATAGTATGGAAAATCCCCGGCATTTTAAGCCGTCGGCCACTCTTTTTCAAAGCGGCTGATCCCATAGTGCCTTACTTGATCTTTACCCAAAGTAACTTTTTAATTTTACATTGTAAAAATATAATCTACTTGTACGATGCTTAAACGCGCATCGGTCGAATCTATTTATCAATAGAAATGAGGAGAAAAACGTATGTGTAAGCACAAGGCTATCAAGGCTGTCACCGCTGGCTTGCTTGCGGCAGTCATGACGATCGGCACGGTGGGCTGCGGCAGCGCCAGCAGTGCCCAGCCCGGCTCTTTCGCCCCTGCGGCAAATGCCGCTTCTGCTCCGGAGCACAAAAGCGCCGGCCCCATTACCATCGTATGGTATCCCAACGAATCTGCCGCCGATTACCAGCCCGCTCGCGACGAATTCGCGCGGATCGTCACCGAGGCGACCGGACGTCAGGTCGAGCACAAGCTGACCACCGATTACGCCATCGCAATCGAGTCGCTCGCGGGGGGCGCGGCCGACATCTGCTTTATGGGCGCGGCCGGTTACATTGAGGCCAAGAACAAAAATCCTCAGGTCGATACGCTGTTCGTCAACTCCGGGGCCTCCGGCACACTCGACGACGCCATCTACTACAGCTGGCTGGCGGTCAACAAGGGGCAGGAGGACAATTACAAGGACGGCGGCAAATATTCCATCGCCAACATTCAGGGCAAAAAGATGTCCTTCGTATCCAACAGCTCTACCTCCGGCTTTAAGGTGCCTACCACCAGTATTCTCGGATTCTTCGGCAAAACCGAG
>JAEWBS010000071.1 GCA_023391005.1 Bacillota bacterium
AACCCCATTCCCGGCGGCCCCCGCTCCCCCCCGCGCCCACCGCGCTTTACCAAAAGAATCGCACCGCACCTAGGCGATATTATTAACCTTGGCTTTAGCTTTATTTAGGCGTCACGGCGTTTTGCGGGCAGCCAGACAGAAAGGCGCGCAGATTTTCGCCTGAAAAATCAACAATGCGCTGACGGGTCTGACGGGGCATCCACGCAACATGCGGCGTCGCGATGCAGCGCGGATGACTTGCGAGCGCATTGTCTTTGCCGGGCGGTTCGGTTGAAAACACATCGGTGCCCACCGCGTAAAGCTTGCCCGAATTCAGCGCGGCGACGACGTCATCCTCACAAAGCACCGCGCCACGGGCCGTGTTGATCAGAATCGCGCCATCCTTCATTTGGGCAATGGCGTCGGCGTTGATCAGGCCGCGCGTTTCGTCGGTTAAGGGGCAATGGATGCTGATGATGTCCGAGCCTGCCAACAGCTCCGCCAAGCTGCAAAAGCGCAGCTGGTCGCACGCCAATGCGGGATCGGGCCGCCGTTTGTAGGCGAGCACCCGCATATCCATCGCCATCGCCACCCGTGCGACCGCGTAGCCGATATCGCCCATGCCGATAATCCCAAGCGTTTTGCCGCCCAGCTCGATCTGAGGGATGGCGCGCAGCCAGTCTTCCGAGGGGCTGTTCCATCCCTGTGCTTTCATATGCCGGTCAAACAGCGCGACGTTGCGCACAATCTCGAACAGCAGCGCCAGCGCCATCTGCGCCACCGCGTTTTTGCCGTAGCCCGGAATATTGCAGACCGTAATGCCACGCGCCTGAGCCGTCGCAAGCGCCACGGCATCAACACCGGTGCCGAAGGTGCCGATATATTTCAGGTTGGGGCATTGCGCCATCACCTGTTCGTCAATGCGGCAGCGATTGATAAAAACAACCTCGGCGTCGCCGATGCGCGCAATGGCGTCTTCAGCACGCATCGTGTCCGGGTAGCGGGTCACTTCCCCAAGCTGCTCCAGCGGCTGCCACGAGATATCGCCTGCATCGACAAAAAAGTCATCTGTTACAACGATTTTCAAACTTAAAAATCCTCCTTTGCGCTGCTGCCTCAAAATACGGCTAGCATTCAGCCCTGATTCGCCTGATGAGGACAGCCTATATGGTATAAATTATCATATTCCTCGGGAAATATCCAGTGCAAAGTCTCAAATCAATTCTTCCCACCAAAAAATATTACCAAATGATTTTCACTATGATGGCGGGTCAATACTCATCTCAGAAAACAAGTCGGGGTGGGTGTGGTATGAATTACAACAAGGTGGAAATTTGCGGCGTTGATACGACAAAGCTTCCGGTGATTCCCGAGAAGGAAAAAATAGAGCTGATCAAAAAGGCAAAAGCGGGTGATAAAGCAGCGCGCGACAAGATGATCGCCAGCAATCTGCGGCTGGTGCTCTCAGTCGTTCAAAAGTTCTCAAACCGGGGCGAAAATCTCGACGATCTTTTTCAGGTCGGTTGCATCGGTCTGATTAAGGCCATTGATAACTTCAATGAAAATCTCGATGTACGGTTTTCGACCTATGGCGTACCGATGATCATCGGTGAGATACGGCGTTATCTGCGCGACAATAATTCGGTGCGGGTCAGTCGCTCGATGCGCGACACCGCTTATAAAGCGCTTCAGGTGCGCGAGCGCCTGCTGGGCGAAAAGCTGGTTGACCCGACTGTCGGGGATATCGCCACCGAGATGGGGGTGGCCCGGCAGGATGTCGTGGCCGCGCTCGAGGCGATTGTCGAACCAATTTCGCTGTTTGAGCCGATCTATTCCGACGGCGGCGACACGATTTTTGTCATGGATCAGGTCGGCGATCCCTGCGGCGAGGGCGATTGGATTGATGAAATCGCCTTCCGCGAGGCGATTGACCAGCTGGCCGATCGCGAGAAAAAAATCTTATCCCTGCGCTTTATGGCGGGTAAGACACAGATGGAGGTTTCTAAAGAAGTCGGCATCAGTCAGGCGCAGGTCTCACGGCTCGAAAAAAGCGCGCTTGATAAAATTAAAAAGCGGATGTGAGAAACCGGCACGGAGAAACTTAAATTCTCCGTGCCGGTTTTAGATTGTCGAAGGTCCTATTTAAAAATAAGGTTCATAACCAAAGCTTTTAAAAGATTGATGAAAGCTTCAATTCGAGACTCTTTTAAGCGCCTTCACGCGCCTTGACCTTGCCAAACAAAAACGCGCCCAGGAGAATCACCACCCCGCCTAGCAACGTGGTTATATCGGGCAGCTCTCTGAATAGCATAATTTCAAAAACTGTGGATATCACTGGCGTAATAAACATAAAGTTGCTGACCTGAGAGGCCTTGTCCGCCAAAGAAAAGGCCTTTGTCCAGCTTAGAAACGCCACGGCGCTGGCAAAAACGCCGAGAAAGACAACGGCCAAAACCGCGTCGGCACGGGCCGAGGGCAGCTCGCGCACGGCCCGGGGCGCAAAGACCGTCAACATAGCCGCACCGCAAAAGATGCTGTAAATAGAGGCCTGCAAGGCGCTGTACCGCCGGGTCATTTTGCGTTGGAGCAGATTGTAAATGCTCAGCGACAACGCCGAGGCCAGCATCCACAGCACCCCTTCGCTGACCGAAAAGCTGCCGCCGGGCAGGGCGATAATGAGAATGCCTAAGAATTGTAGCAGTACCGCGCACCACCGAAGAACCCCCAGCGTTTCTTTAAAGAACAGCCACGCGAGCGCCGCCGTCATCAGCGGCACCGTTGCGCTAATGACACTGCCGGTAGCGGCTGTGACGGTGACATAGCCCGTATTATAGGATACCATATAAAATGCAAAGCCGGCAAAGCCTGAAAGCACAAACCACGGCCAATCCGCCTTGGCGGGTGGGCCGATCTTTTTTGCCGCCACCAGCGCCGCCAGCAGCACGGTGGCGATGGCATAGCGCCAAAACCCGACTGCAAAGGGCGAAAAAGCGCGCAGCGCCACGCGGGTCAGCACATTGCCGATACCCCAGCTAAGAATCGTTATGATGGCATAAAGCGAATACTGTTGTTTCAAGGTTGTCCGATCTCCCCTGGCGTTTACCGATGTGATGCACGGCAGGCAGCGCCGCATCAGCGACGCTGCCTGTGAGAATGTGTGGATGTTTATTGGCCCAGAGCCGCCTTTAGCGCGTCGACACGGTCGGTTTTCTCCCAGCTCACGCCGAGATCCTCTCGGCCCATATGGCCGTAAGCGGCCAGCCGGCGGTAGATGGGGCGGCGCAGATTCAGCGCGCGGATAATTGCCGTGGGGCGCAGGTCAAACACCTTGCCAATTGCCGCCGAAAGCGCATCATCCGACAGCTTGCCGGTACCAAAGGTATCGACAAACACCGAAACGGGATGCGCAACCCCGATGGCGTAGGCCAGCTGCACCTCGCAGCGACGGGCCAGACCCGCGGCGACGACATTTTTGGCCACCCAGCGCGCGGCATAGGCTGCCGAACGGTCGACCTTGGTCGGATCTTTACCCGAGAACGCGCCGCCACCGTGGCGCGAATAACCGCCATAGGTATCGACAATAATCTTTCGGCCGGTCAGGCCGCTGTCGCCCTGCGGGCCGCCGACAACGAACCGCCCGGTGGGGTTGACGAAGATTTTGGTGTCGGCATCGAGCATATCGGCGGGGATGATTTTTTCAACCACCTCGCGGATGATGTCGGCCCGGATGGTCGCAAGCGAGGCGTCCGCCGCATGCTGCGACGAAACCACAACGGTATTAACCCGCACCGGCAGGTTGTTCTCGTCGTATTCGACGGTGACCTGCGTCTTGCCGTCAGGGCGCAGGTAGCCGAGCGTGCCATCTTTGCGCACCTCAGTCAGGCGCTTAGCCAGCCGATGCGCCAGCGCGACGGGCAGAGGCATCAGCTCGGGCGTCTCATCGCATGCAAATCCGAACATCATACCCTGATCGCCCGCGCCGTTCTCATCTTGCTCGGCGCTGGTCCCCTCTTTTTTCTCAAACGCATTGTCCACGCCCAACGCAATATCGCCCGACTGCTCGTCAATCGAGGTTAAAACGGCGCAGGTGTTGCCGTCAAAGCCAAAGGTGGCGCTGTTGTAGCCGATATCGAGCACCACTTCGCGCACCAGCTTGGGGATATCGACATAGCACTGGGTCGAAATCTCTCCCATGACCATCACCATGCCGGTGGTGCAGCAGGTCTCGCAGGCCACTCGACCGTTGGGGTCCTGTTCCATAATCGCGTCGAGCACGGCGTCGGAAATTTGGTCGCAAATTTTATCGGGATGCCCTTCGGTAACCGACTCGGAAGTAAAAAGATAATGTGCCATAGTCTCGTTCCTCTCTCAATCATAATCTATCGTTCTATTTTTGCCATAAATAAAAATCGCGTCCGGCTTTTGAGTGTCGGACGCGAAAAAAGCTTATCTTTCGGTTGACACCGCAGGATTTAGCACCTTGCATCTTGTGCAGGTTGCCGGGCATCGCAGGGCCTGTTCCCTCCGCCGCTCTTGATAAGTAGATATTTAGTTTAGTTTATTCTACCGCATCGGTAGGTGTTTGTCAATATAAATATTTTTCTGTCGTGTTCTGTCAAGCGACTTTAAATTTTATCGCGCTCAGGGTTGCTCTGACGGAATATTGCCCGCGTTGCCCGATCCGTCGACCATCGTGATAAAGTGCTTGATGTGCGTCGACATTCTTTTATAAACCGGGAAGGTCAACAGCGAAACAACAATGCCCTTTATCAGGTTAAACGGCAGCACGCCGTAGATCAGGTAGGTGTTGGTGTCGGTGATCAGGGGGTTTACCGCCGCACAGGCCTTAAAAATGGCCTCCAGCGGCATCACCGTTGAATAAAACGGCAGCAGCAAAAACTTGTTGGCCAGCACGCCGACCGCCGCCAGTGCCGCCGTACCGCCGACGCAAGCCAAAATAGCGCCCATTTTGGTGTGGTGGCGGCGGTAGATGATCGACGCCGTAATGACAAAGGACGAGGTGATGATAAAATCGGCCAGCTCGCCGACGCCGCCGGTCGTGCTCGAAAAGAAATGCACAAACGCCTTGATAAAGACCATCGTCATACCGGCTACAGGGCCCAGAATAAATCCGCCGATCAGAATCGGCACCGCCGAGGGGTCGAGCTTTAAAAACGGAGGCATAAAGGGTATCGGCATTTCAAAGAACATGAGGATGGTCGCGAGTGCAGCAAACATAGCCGTAACGGTGACTCTGCGTGTTTTGACAGTGGTTTTCATGGATATACATCTCCCAGTTTTTATTTGCTGCTTTTGGCAAAACAAAAAGCCCATGTCAAGCGACATGGGCTAAACGGCAAGCAAACACCCCTTGTAAAAATACAAAAGGCATTGTTCACCTGTTTCTTTCATCCGGACTATACCGTCGGTTTCGGAATCTCACCGAATCTGCCAATCATAATAGTATGACCGGCTCGCGGACTTGCGGCCAAATGCCGATTACCGCCGGTGGGGAATCGCACCCCGCCCTGAAACAGCTTTATCTTTATTATATGCGGCGTTGGCGCGATTGTCAAGCGCACAGCTGTTAAAATAATTAGCAATACTGTTGACAAAACGGTATTTTAACATGGTACAATAAACAAAAATGCATCCTATGATGCCAAAAGGAGCCGAAAAATATGTCGGAATATTCCATCAGCGCGGCAAATCTGGCATTGATTAAGCAATGTCAGCAGGACGAAATGGATGAATATTATATCTATCAGGCCATCGCCAAAACCTTAAAAAATGACGGCGACCGCAAGACACTGCTGCTGATTGCCGAGTCGGAGCGTCAGCACGCCGTGCGCTGGCAAAAATATACCGGCACGACTGCAAAACCTAATCGAAGAATTGTTTGGTTTTACACGCTGATCGCCAAGATTTTTGGTTATACCTTTGCGATTAAACGCATGGAAAGCGGCGAGGACAAGGCCGGAAAACGCTATTTGCAGCTTGCCGCCGAAATACCCGAGGCGCGGGAAATAGCACGAGAAGAGCATGAACACGAGCAAATGCTGATCGAAATGCTCGATGAGGAACGGCTGCAATATGTCGGCTCGATGGTGCTCGGCCTCAATGACGCGCTGGTTGAATTGACCGGGACACTGGCCGGTCTGTCGTTTGCACTGCAAAATAACCGCCTGATTGCGCTGTCGGGCCTGATCACCGGCATTTCGGCCACCTTTTCAATGACGGCGTCGTCCTATCTGTCGGCTAAAAGCGAGAACGATCCCCGCGCGCTGACTTCCTGCGCCTATACCGGTGCGATGTATCTTCTCACAGTGGCGCTTTTGATCGCGCCCTATCTGCTGCTGCCGGTACATGCCTATCTGCCCGCGTTGATCAGTATGCTGACCGTTGTCGCGCTGATTATTTTGGGCTTTAACTACTACATTTCGGTGGCCAAATCGCTGGATTTTAAGCGGCGCTTTCTTGAGATGTTTGTCATCTCCGGCTCGGTGGCGCTGCTCTCGTTTGCGGCGGGCCTGTTGATTAAGGCTTGGCTCGGCATTGACATTTAATATCCAAAATTGGATTACAGCAGAAAGCGCCTGTGCGGTTTTAACCCGTACAGGCGCTTTTGGTATTGGCAGTAAGCGTGATAATCTATACAATTCATCTCTTAAACCGCTTTGCCGTGGCCCAATCAGCTTGCCTTTTTGGGCAAGCGCAGGCGCTGGCCGACATAGATATGATCCTGATCTTTGATGATATCCTGATTTGCCGCCAGAATTTCGTCCCACATCTCCACATCGCCGAGCTGTTCCTTGGCGATGTTCCAGATGTTGTCGTCGTAATCTACAATGTAGTAGATGTACCCGTCCTGATCCGGCTCGGTGGCTGCTGCTGCCGGTGTATCGACTGCGTCAGACACCGGGGCGTCAGGCTGCGATGATTCAGCGCTCGGCACGTTTGGCTCGGCGATATTGGCCTGCGCTTCTTCGGTTGGCTGCGCCGGTGCAGGTTCAGCTGGCAACGGCTTGTCCGCTGCTACGCCCGGCACGGCGGCGGAAGCCGCCTGACCGGACTGCGTTATTCTGGCGCCAGCCTCGGGAAAGGGCTCGCCGCTCGCCGACAGGCGGTTGATATGCCGCATCAGCGCTTCATCCAGCGCCGAAAATTCGCCCAGCGTCTTAGATTTGCCGATCATCGGGAAATCGTCGCCGCCCGCCGCCATAAAATCATTGGTGGCGACAACGTATTCCGCAGCAATATCAAGCGGCTTACCGTCAATCATCACGTTCTTGACCCGTCCGCCCGCAGGCGCGGCCCGATCAACGGTAAAGGTCAGGCCCGAGATCTGCAAAAACGCGCCGTTTTCTTCGGGCAACGCTTTGACCGCGTTCTCTAAAGCCGCGCGAAGGTTTGAGCCGTTGATCTTTTTAGTCACGATGTAATTGCCGAAGGGCAGCACATCCAGAATATGGCCCTTGGTGATATCGCCCGCGGCAATTGAGGTTCGAATGGCCCCGCCGTTAAGCAGCGCAAGCTGTGCGCCCGATTCGGCACGCATGGCGTCGGTAATGAGATTGCCCAGATTAGTCTCACCGGTGCGAACCGCTGTCCGCTCGCCGTTGAGCGTCACCGGCGTGTGGCCCAACACCTGTGAAAGAAGCTGCTGCCGACTGAGATTGATCTCCTCAAGCTTCGCGTCGATGGCGGGGTCAGACAGCCCTTGCAGGCGGGGGTCGCCCGCTTTGATGACCTCGGCCGTTGCCGAACGGGTGGCGTGATCAAGCGTAACGGCACCGACCGCCTTCATATATTCGCCCGCCGAAACAATCAGCGTGTTCCCCACTCTTTTGCCCTGCTCAAGCAGCGTGTGGCTGTGGCCGTCGACGATTAGGTCGATGCCCGCCACCGCTTTTGCCACCCCCTCAGAGGTATAGGTGCTGCTACTGTTGAGGCCCAGATGGCAAAGCGCGATGATATAATCGACCTCGGCAGCCTTAAGCACGCTGACCGCCTCGGCAGCCGCCGCATAGGGGTCGTAGAATTCGAGCGTTTCAACATTGACCGGATTGGTCTTGTACGCCGTTTCAGGCGTCGAAAGCCCAAACACACCGATCTTGATGTTCTCGCGCTGAATTACAGCATAACCGTCAAGCAGTTTTTTGTCGGTCCCTTTTTTAATGATATTAGCCGAAAGCATCGGCATCGGCGTCTGAAAGGACAGCTCAACCAAGTGGTCACTGCCGTAATTAAAATCATGGTTACCGGGGGCCATCGCATCATAGCCCACCATCGTCATTAAATTCAGGATGCTCTTGCCCTGATCCAGTGTTGCAAAGGCGGTGCCGTGTAGCGTGTCGCCCGCATCAAGCAGCACAACATTCATGCCCTGCGCCTTATAGCGGTCTTTTAACGCCTTTAGGGCGCTGATGCCCACGCTTTGCTCGGTTCCGACAATTCTGCCATGCGTATCATTGGTATGCAGAATAACGGTCTTGCCCTCCTTAGAAATGGCGGGCACCGCCCCCTGCACGGTTTTGGCGCCGCATGCGGCACAAAACAAAATGAGCGCAGCCGCCAGCAGCAGCGCCGTTCTCTTTTTATAAATCATATCAAGCCCTCACCAGCTTTCTTCCATCTCTCAACCCGAAGCCTTTTCATCCTCATTGTAGCCTAAGTTGGGATAAAAATCAATAAACGCGGCCTAATTGCTGTCAATCAAGTCCGATACCCTACAGAGTGGGAAATTGCTGTAGCAGTGGGACGAATCTGTTTTAACTACGGCCCTAAAAATAGATGGTGTAAGCCCCACGCTCCTTGACTTTTTATCCACGATAAACGCCCCTTACGGGCTGCCTATTTGTGCGCTTTCTCAGCGTGTTTAATCCCGCATCGGCGCTTAAAAATGACAAGCGCGGAACTTGGCTATAACATTTGTGCCGCCGAACACAAATCAGCCCACCGCATAAGCTGATTATAAAGCCAATACGCATGCCGCCGGAAGATAGGCAGTCACACAGCATACCCATGATCCGCCGCAGCAATCGTGCTGCCCGGCAGGTGGGCAACCGGACGCATGCATTATTGATGTGGGAGGACACGGCGATGTTTTGGGTAACTATTGTGCTGTTTGCCGCGGCAGCCTGCGCGGACAGCTTCGTGATCGGGTTTAATTACGGGGTAAAGGGCGTCCGCATCAGCGCTATTGCCAACAGCTTTCTATCGCTGATCTGCTTTGTTGGAACCTTTCTATCCATGTTACTGGGGAGATTTGCAGGGTATTATTTGGATCCTGCCGCGACCGACGCGCTTGGCGGGCTGATATTCATTCTTCTGGGCCTTTGGATGCTCAAGGGTTCTCTAAGCGCACCGAAATTGCAGCGGCGCGCACGCGTGTACAGCGAAAACCCTGAGCTGGTCGACAAGGATCAATCCCGCGTGATTGAGCTTCGGGAATCACTGCTCATCGGGTTAATTTTGTGCCTGAATAATATCGGGCTCGGCATCGGCGCCGGAATGGCGCATATCTCCATGATCATGGCGTCGCTGGTCAGCGCTCTGTTCAGCTTTATATTTATCTGGTCGGGTTGCGCTATAGGTAAGCGCATCACCAGCCGGTGGTGCTCAAGATTTCTTGAAGTGGTCGCCGCAATGCTGATCGTGGTGCTCGGGACCAAGGAACTGGCAGCCTTTTTTATTTAAAAAGCTGCTTGGGCATTGTTCTAAATCGGGCATTACCAGCAATACATAAAACCGGTAAAGCGGTTTTGCGGCTGGCAAAGCAGACAACCCCAATCATTGCCCCTAGGACGCATAGAATGCCTGTAGCAAACAGGTCGCCACGCTTAGGTTGTTTGAACCTCAGCCTTGGTTAAAGGCAACGTGAATTGACGGCGGATTTTGGTCATTCAAAAAAGAAGCCGGTGGGCCACCGCTCCCCGACAGCCAGATATAGGTACAGCAAAAATAGGGCGTCGGAACGCTGACTCTTTGAAAATTAGTATTTATACACATCTCCAACAAAAGAGCGGATGGATTGGCGCGACATTTTTTATGCGTTAGGAAGACGACGTAGGCGAGCTAACGCCCACCAAAGAGGAAGATGAATGACGAATTCCCGTTAAGATATTTTCCCTTTTATGGTAGATGTGTATTAGACCGTATTTTCATATTAAGCGCAAAAAGAACTCCCTGCATGCAGCAATGTCATTTAGTTAAGACCAAATTTGAAAAAAAAGAACCCTCGTCCGTTTTTCAAAGAAATGGACGGGGGTCTTTTTTTTCGCTTATTTAGAGAATTGTTATGTAGCAACCTCTGGCTAATCGGAATCTTTAGACAGCTTACGAACCCGCATAGATTGCTTGATTGCACTGGCTGATTGTAACATAACATAGGCTTCATCTGATGAAGTGTCAGAAAAAACCCTTGCTATATCATCGGTCAAAAGTTCTTTAGATTGATACAAGCTGTCATATAGCAACTTGTCCGTTGGAACTCGAAAAGCATTTGCAATCTTTACCAACACATTCAAAGACATTTTTGTATTTCCTGTTTCGATGTGCGATATATGGTCAACAGAAAGTTCCGCTATTTCAGCCAATACTTCCTGTGTATAACCTTTTTCTTTTCGGAGTTCTTTTATTCTCTTTCCAATAATTTTATAATCAATCATAGAAATATTACCTCCCATACTTGTATTGTATGGTCATTTCTGTTATAATCTAATAGATTATAAAGTCGATTTCGTATTATACGGTCGATTAGGTCGAATTTTTTTAAGGAGATATGCAATGGAAAAGACACCAACAGATATAGAAAATTTGAAAAAACGCAGAAAACATATCCTAATTCCTGTTGTTGTGGGTATTCTCATAGTAGGAACACTTTTAGTTAGTAGCTATGTCATACGGCAAAATCAATTTCAAGCAATATTGCCTGTATCTGCAATGATGGGCAACGAAGATATTGACGGAGCAACGGCAGACAATAAAACAGCCGATTATGCAGTAGCAGACGAAATTGAAAACGGCTCTGAATTATCTGCTGAACCGTCAGCGAAGTTAGATAAGATGTACGAAGAGGCAATGGCAAATTCAGACTTAGAACCGTATGAAATAGAGCTGATACGCTCAATGGTTGGAAAAGAGAACAAGACATTTGAACAGGCTCTACAAGCCGTCAGACCCGGCTCTAAAGTCATTCAAGGACAAACGGACACCCAAACAGCAAACAACAATCAAAAGCCCCAACAGCCGACAACGCCAACGCAACCATCTGGCAATACTTCAAATTCAGCAACTGCAAACAATCCAGATAACAGGTCAGACGCTCAAAAGCAAGCCGACGACCCCGCCAACAACCCATTTGACGGTGGTGGAGGTAACAGCGGTAACATAGACCATGCACCAGAATTAGGACTTCCCAACAACCGCACCGACCAACAGAAACAAGCTGATGACCCAGCTAATGACCCATTTAATGGTGGTGGAGGTAACAGCGGCAACATAGACCACGCACCAGAATTTTAATCTACACGAAACAATCAAAGAGCCATATCAAGCTAAATGTTTGATATGGCTCTTGCTATGTATATGGCATAATCTCAACAAGTCTATATAATGAGGTAAAAATGCCCCTCAAACCCGATAATGTGAAATAGCGGATATTTTCAACAAGTCATGGTCATGTTGCAAATATCAAAGCAGTATCAGATTTTCGCCAACAACAAAAGAATAATAATGTTCTGATACTTTTTCGCTGTCCTTAACTAAACGCACTATTGAATAACTCAATTTTATATTTACAATATATAGGATATTCCCGTGATGGTTTACTATCTTCTAAAACTAATTTAGTTAAGTAAAATTGCCTTATTAACTAAAATGCTTGATGATATTAGGTAAAATCGGGGTATGTAAAGGTAGTTAATGTGGGGTTGGAGAAAATAAAATAACAGAAGAATAGGAAAATATAGAATTGAAAATTTTGTTAAATACTACGCATATTTAATGCTATAATCATACAATGGCAAAACTTGTTGAGATTTTTTCATAACATTATCTGTTGCTATATTTGGTTTTATCTCATGCTTTTTTATACATTTCGCATACTTGTTGAGAAAACGAAAGAACATCAATTATTTGTTGTGATTTATTCATCTGTAAAATAAGGGGTCACGGCATAAAAACCGTGACCCCTGTATTTTTTATTCTCTTATGCTGATACCCGATAAGTAAATCCTGCAAAAGATTTTGCTTTTAAGTTCCGCTCGTCTTTTCGACCTAACCGAATTGGCTCGGTGTATCGTGCAATGTCCTGTATCAGTTTTGCGCTATCTGCATTTTGGTTTTTATAGAATTGCTTGCACAAATATATTGCCATTGTAAAATTGACTTTGTACTCGTAAATGTTTGTATCTTTTTGCTCTATCACAACGGCATTAGAAATGCGGTTGCAAAAGTTATACATGGTCAATGCGGAATAGATTTCCTGTTTTACAAACTCGTCTTTTTTTCCGTGGAGATTGACAAGACCTATGCAATACTTCAATTCTCGGAATGAAGTTTCAATCCCCCATCTCATGTGGTACAGCTCTTTCATATCCTCTATGGTGAAACTTCGTGGCAAAGAGGTTGCCAGTGTTTCATATTCCCCTGTATCAAGCATAAACCGCACTACACGGAATTTCATGGGGTAGGGTGAGGGAAAATCCCATCTTGTTATCCTTGTATTAGGACTATTCGTTTTCCCCTTTTTACTTCCTGTTTGCAAGAAAATTCTGTTTTCACGCTTGTCCTCATTCGTCTGTGAAGTCGTAATTGTAAAGGATACATCTGTATCAAGTTGCATCATTGGCAATTTTTTGATTTCACGCATTGCCGTTTTGTCCTGCTTAACCCGAATAAGGAAGTCTACACCGCCGTGGTTCAGCAGATGGGCAAACACATTGTAACTCTCATAGCCACGGTCTGCAACAATCAGATTTTTACCGTCAAAATCGTTTTTATAGAGCATTTCAATCAACGCACCGATTTCATCTGCCTTTGGCTGTGGCTGTATGACACAATCAAAGTATGTCTTTGAGCATACATCATACAAGGGGTTAAGGTGCATTTGATTGTAGCCTTTCGGGTTGCCCTCATAGCTTACGAAACTTTCCGACTTGGGATTTCTCGCCATATTGATACAAGTACCGTCAACCGCTAAAACCCTGTACCCTTTGTAGGTAGCTGTATCAGTGCAATTATGGTTGAAATCCTGTAAAATCTGTCGGAATAGATTTGAGGATATTTTGGAGCGTTGTTGCACAAATGCAGACGGCGTTACAGAAATTCCACTATCGTATAACTCTTTCTTCAAACTGCCCCCATCCATTGACAGGAGCAGTTTAATAGTTGTTTCCAATGGGAGTTTACGCTTGCGTGTAAACTCCCCCATATCATTAACAAACTCGCCACGCTGTATTACAGTGCCTGCAATCGCCATATCAAGTGCCTGTGATATGACTTTTGGGTATATCATTTTGTGTTCTCCGCTTGCGTTGCTTGGGAATAACAAAGATTTTGAAATTGATATTCAGGCGATTTTATTATTGCACGGCACAATTTTTTATCCAGTTCTGTCACTATGTCATCAATTTCTTTATCAATTTCTTTTCTCAGATTTTGTGAAGGCGTCATGGATGTTTCATATCTACGACTAAGATCATATTTTTCTGGGGTAATATCAAGGCATATAGTACCTTGAATTGAACCACTGTTGGCAAGTGCTTCAAATAGAATATCTCTAATTGCTGAATGTACTTTACCGCAAAAGCTGTTAATCCCGTAAGCTAACTCGTAGGATTCAAAAGATATATGCTGAATCTCATAGCGCTCAACTTTAATGCCTGAACCCATGAATTTGAGTGATGCAAATAATCCTATTTTCATTTTGAGTACCTCGTTTTTTATATGTTCCCATCACAGGTCGCAATCATATAAAAAAATAGAGCAAACACAGCACTCTCCAATGAGGAGTGCCACATTTAGCTCTATATCTACTGTTCTGCAATTACTTACTTTTGGCTATTCTCTCAATTCACTCTTATCAATCGTCACTCAAAATTATATTAGCATACTCTCTGTTTTAAAAATACTCTCTAATCTCTCTACTTTGGCTATTTAGGCTATTTAATCATACTCTCATTTGCATATTGCAGTATATGCGACTATAATGAGCCATTGTCAGTATACACCATTATTCTTAATTTGTCAAATATTTCTTGGACAATATTTTTTTGATGGACTTAACTTAACCTTAACTTAACGCTGTTTCACAAAGAAAAAAGATAAGGAGCAAATTTTTTTGATTTGCTCCTTATCTAAATGACATTGCTGCATGCAGGGAGTTCTTTTACAATTGTTAAGCCTTAAGCGTTAACGCCGATGACAACGCCCGAACCAACGGTTCTGCCGCCTTCACGGATAGCGAAACGGAGGCCCGGCTCAATCGCGATGGGGGTGATCAGCTCAACATCGATCTCGATGTTGTCGCCAGGCATGCACATCTCGACATCCTTGGGCAGCTCGATAACGCCGGTAACGTCGGTCGTTCTGAAATAGAACTGCGGACGATAGTTGTTGAAGAAGGGGGTGTGGCGGCCGCCCTCAGACTGCTTGAGAACGTAAACCTGACCACGGAACTTGGTGTGGGGCTGAATGGAGTTGGGCTTGCAGAGAACCTGTCCGCGCTCGATGTCGGTTCTCTGAACGCCGCGCAGCAGTGCGCCGACGTTGTCGCCAGCCTCAGCGAAGTCGAGCAGCTTACGGAACATCTCAAGACCGGTAACGGTGGTCTTTCTCTTCTCCTCAGCCAGACCGACGATCTCAACTTCCTCGCCAACCTTGATCTGTCCACGCTCAACTCTGCCGGTGGCAACGGTGCCGCGGCCGGTGATGGTGAAGACGTCCTCAACAGGCATCAGGAAGGGCAGGTCAGCCTTGCGCTCGGGGGTGGGGATATAGGAGT
>JAEWBS010000141.1 GCA_023391005.1 Bacillota bacterium
TTGGGTGAAGGTAACCCGCCTCTCTATTAATCGTTTCAGAAATTTAACCGATATTTTTTGTGAGCCTCTAGCCGGTGTCAATGTCATTTTTGGCGAAAACGGACAGGGAAAAACAAATTTGCTTGAGGCAATTTGGCTTTTTACAGGCGCCAGAAGCTTCAGGGGTGCTTCTCCGGCCGATTATATTCCTTTTAATGGCGTTAGAACTACATTTTCGATGGCTTATAGCGATTTACAAAGGGAAAATCTGACAAACATAACGTTAGGTGACAAAAAAGAGATTTTGCATAATGGCGTGCCGTTTGAATCGTTGTCGACGCTTTCCGGCAGCTTTTGTTCGGTTGTCTTTTCGCCGGCTGATCTTAACTTAATTAAAGGGGGGCCGTCGGAGCGGCGGCGGGCACTTGATACCGTTATTGGGCAGATCAAGCCGCGTTATATTTCAGTCTGTCAGGATTATCAGAAACAGATGCTTCAGCGCAATATGTTATTAAAAGACATTCCTTTTTCATCATCGCTGCTCGATACGCTCGACGCTTGGGATGATTGCCTTGCAAAAACCGGTGCGCTGATTACCAAAACCCGAAAAAGCTTTTTAGAAAAACTCCGACCTTTCACAAACGATTTTTATAACGGCATCTCTTCGGGGCGCGAAACCCTTTCACTTTCTTATTTTTCAACGATTGAAACCGACGGTGTCGTTTCGGAAGAAGCAATGCTCGCACTCTTGAAAAAAAATAGGGCGGAGGATCTTCGACTGGGCTCAACCTCAGTCGGCCCACATCGCGATGATCTTTTGATTGACATTAACGACATGTCAGCCAAAAGCTTTGGCTCTCAGGGCCAGCAGCGCAGTGCCGTTTTGGCGCTAAAGCTTGGCGAATGTGCCGTCATCGAACAGGTTACAGGCCAAAAGCCGGTTGTACTGCTCGACGATGTGATGAGTGAACTTGATGATTTGCGTCGGGATTTTTTACTGCATCGTCTGACCAACCGGCAGATATTTATTACTTGCTGTGACCCCGGGCAGATTGTCGGCATCGACGCCGCCTTTAAAATTGAAGCGGGTAGGCTTAGCGTGCAATAAAGGAGCGCTTATGTATTTACATCTGGGACAGGAAACAGTGGTTCGGCTACAGGATATTATCGGCATCTTCGATATCGAAACCTCTTCGGTAGGTAAGGAGACCCGCTGGTTTTTATCTCGTGCTGAAAAAAATATGATGGTGACAAACGTCTCAAACGATTTGCCCAAAAGCTTTGTGCTTTGTAACGATAACGGCGCTACACGGGTCTATATTTCTCAGATTTCGACCGCGACGCTGAAACGACGAACAGGTTTTATTGAAAGCCTTTAAATAAATGGCTTAGGCATAAATTAAGGCTGGCAGTCTGCCAAACCTAAAACACGAGGCGGATTGCAAGAAATTTTTCGTTCTGCCAAAAGAGGACGAAAGCGGGCTGCCGCCCGGTGATGACTATAACAAAGCAGGGCGGAAAATTTCGCACTAAGATGCTCATGCTTTAGGCTTGGCGGACTACTAGAATAAGGAGCGAATATTTGTGAGCAACACACAGCAGAACAATTATGACGGAAATCAGATACAGGTACTTGAAGGGCTTGAGGCGGTCAGAAAAAGACCCGGTATGTATATCGGTTCGACCGGCCCGCGCGGATTGCACCATCTGGTTTATGAAATTGTCGACAATTCAATCGACGAAGCGCTCGCAGGCTTTTGCACCGATATTGAGGTGGATATTCTGCCCGATAATATCATTCGCGTCACCGATAACGGACGTGGTATTCCGGTCGGCATTCAGCCGAAGATGGGTATTCCGGCTGTTACGGTCGTTTTTACGGTTTTGCACGCCGGCGGAAAGTTTGGCGGTGGGGGTTATAAGGTTTCGGGCGGACTGCACGGCGTGGGTTCGTCGGTCGTTAACGCGCTCTCCGAATGGCTGGAGGTAGAGGTTTGCGACGGCACCCATCGCTATCAACAGCGTTTTGAACGCGGCCATATCGCGACCGATCTGAAGATTATCGGTGATACCGATAAGACCGGCACCATTGTCAGCTTTAAAGCCGACAGCACAATATTTGAAGAGGTTTCTTACGACAAAGAAATTTTATTAACCCGATTGCGTGAGCAGGCGTTTTTAAATGCCGGCATCCGAATTGCGTTGCGTGACCTGCGCGGTGAAGAACCGTTTGAGGCCGATCTTTGCTATGAGGGCGGCATTTCCAGCTTTGTTGAATATATCCACGAGAAGCGCGCGTTGGAATCCCTGCATCCCGAGGTGATTTATATCACCGGACAGGAGGGCGACTCCATCGCCGAAGTCGCGCTTCAGTATAATGACAGCTATAATGAGCTGGTTTTATCGTTTGCCAATAATATTCATACCGGTGAGGGCGGCACCCATGAAATTGGCTTTAAATCAGGATTGACGCGTGTTATGAATGATTTTGCGCGGCGCTATAATCTTTTAAAAGAGGCGGATAAAAATCTGGCCGGCGAGGATGTGCGCGAGGGCTTGACCGCTATTATTTCGGTTAAGCTGACCGATGCGCAGTTTGAGGGCCAGACCAAGGCGAAGCTTGGCAATACCACCATACGCTCGCTAGTCGATTCGATGATCTCCGAAAAGCTCACGCAATTTTTTGAAGAAAATCCTGTGGTCTGCCGGACTATTCTTGAAAAAGCGCTCGGCGCTGCACGTGCCCGAGAGGCTGCCAGAAAAGCCCGAGAATTGACCCGAAGAAAATCGGCGCTTGAAACAGCGGCATTGCCGGGCAAGTTGGCCGATTGCTCTGAAAAGGGAACCGATCGCACCGAAATCTACATCGTCGAGGGTGATTCGGCGGGCGGCTCGGCCAAGTCGGGCCGTGACCGGCGTTTTCAAGCTATTCTGCCGCTGTGGGGCAAAATGCTCAACGTCGAGAGGGTGCGCGAAGAAAAGGTCTACGGCAATGACAAGCTGACGCCGGTGATCACGGCGTTAGGCTGCGGCATCCGCGACGAGTTTGATCTGACCAAGCTGCGCTATGACAAGGTTATTATCATGGCCGATGCCGACGTCGACGGCTCGCATATCAGAACGTTGCTTTTGACCTTCTTTTTCAGATATATGCGCCCGCTGATTGAGACGGGGCATATTTATCTGGCACAGCCGCCGCTCTATAAGGTCAGCCGCGGTAAGCAGGTGCGTTATGCCTACTCCGATAACGAGTTGGAAAAGGAGACCAGAGAGCTGGCGCCCAATGGTGAAAAGGTTGATATCCAGCGTTATAAGGGCCTTGGTGAGATGAATCCCGACCAGCTTTGGGAGACGACGATGGACCCGATGCGCCGAACCATCCTCAAGGTGGAGATGGAGGACGCCGTTTCGGCCGATGCAATTTTCTCGGTGCTGATGGGCGACAAGGTGCAGCCGCGCCGTGAATTTATCGAGCAGAATGCACAATACGTCAGAAATCTCGATATCTGATGGGTTGTTTCACGTGAAACAATTCGGGTGAAGGCTTTTAGGCGTTATATAAGATACGCCCGCAGAAATGAAAGGTGAAGACTGATGGATGAAATCATACATGGCAGACTGATTCCGGTTGACATTGAAAGTGAGATGAAAAAAAGTTATCTCGATTATTCCATGTCGGTTATCGTTGGACGCGCGCTGCCTGATGTGCGCGACGGCTTAAAACCGGTTCATCGCCGTATACTCTATACGCTGTTTGAAAACGGCATCTATTCTGATAAGGCTTATCGCAAATGCGCCGATACCGTCGGCTCGGTGCTGGGTCGGTACCATCCGCACGGTGACGCCAGCGTTTATGACGCGATGGTGCGTCTCGCACAAGATTTTTCGATGCGTTATCCACTGATTGACGGCCATGGAAACTTTGGTTCGATTGACGGAGATCCGGCGGCAGCCTATCGTTATACCGAATCGCGCATGAGCAAAATTTCCATGTCGATGCTTACCGATATCGACAAAGAGACGGTTAATTTTGTTCCCAACTTTGACGACCGTTTGAGAGAGCCCAGTGTGTTGCCGTCCCGTTTTCCAAATCTTTTGGTCAACGGCTCAACCGGCATTGCGGTCGGTATGGCGACCAATATTCCACCGCATAACATGGGCGAAGTCGTTAACGCTGTTTGCGCACTAATTGATAACCCCGAGGCGACGCTTGAAGAGTTGATGCAAGAACTGCCCGGGCCCGATTTTCCAACCGGCGGCACGATTATGGGCCGTAGCGGTATCCGCGCCGCTTATGGTACCGGGCGTGGCCGAATTTTGGTGCGCGCGAAAGCCCATGTCGAAGAGATGCATAATAATCGCGAGCGTATTGTCGTCACCGAAATTCCTTACGGCGTCAACAAGGCGCGCCTGATCGAAGCCATTGCCGATCTGGTAAAGGATAAGCGCATCGAGCAAATTTCTGATCTGCGCGATGAGTCGGACCGTGACGGTATGCGTATTGTCATAGAGCTTAAACGCGATGCAAATACTGCTATCGTACTTAACCAGCTCTATTCCTACAGTCAGATGCAGGAAACCTTTGGCGTTATCATGCTGGCGCTGGTTGGCGGCGTGCCCAAGGTTATGGGTTTAAAAGAAATTCTTCAGCATTATATTACCTTCCAGCAGGAGATTGTTGTTCGCAGAACACAGTTTGATCTGCGCAAGGCAGAGGAACGCGCGCATATTCTTGAGGGCTTAAAGCGTGCGATTGATATTGTTGATGAGATTATCGCGGTTATCCGCGCGACCAAAGGCAGTCAGGCCGACGCCAAGGCTGCCGTCATGGAACACTTTGATTTTGACGAACCGCAGGCCGCCGCCATCGTCGCTTTCCGTCTCGGTCAGCTGGCAGGGCTTGAAATTGAGAAAATTACCAATGAATTGGGCGAGCTTGAAGCCAAAATTGCCGAGTGGCGCTCTATTTTAGCCGATGATCAGAAGGTGTTAGCGATTGTTAAGCAAGAGGTTTCGGCTATCGGCGCCAAATACAGCGATATGCGCCGCACCGAGATTCAGGCCGTTTCGGGCGAGGTTGATATTGAAGATCTGATTCCGGAGGCCGAATGCGTCATCACGATGACTTATTACGGCTATATCAAGCGTCAACCTACCGATACGTATAAGATACAGCGTCGCGGCGGTCGTGGTGTGACGGGCATGAGCCGCCGTGAAGAAGACTTTGCCACTGAGCTGTTTATCTGCTCGACCCACGATTATATTATGTTTTTTACAAGCCGGGGTAGAGTCTATCGCCTCAAGTGCTATGAGATTGCCGAGAGCTCAAGGGCGGGTAAGGGTACCAATATTATCAACCTGTTGCCGCTTGAGCAGGGTGAAAAGGTGACCTCGACCATTAAGGTCAGCTCGGTCGAGACCGAAAAATATCTGTGTATGGTCACCAATAACGGCGTTATAAAGCGCACGGCACTTTCCGCCTTTAAAAATATCCGCAAGGCGGGCCTGATTGCGGTGAATCTTGATGAAAACGACGAACTGGCGTGGGTGCGTATGACCGACGGTGCGGATGATCTTGTCATTGCCACCCGAAACGGCCGCGCTATCCGCTTTAACGAGACCGAGGCGCGCGGCATGGGACGAAATGCCCGCGGCGTCCGGGCCATTTCGCTCGCTGAAGGCGATAGCGTCGTCGGTATGGCGCGGGTACGCGACAACCGATCGATTCTGACCGTGAGTGAGAACGGTCTGGGCAGAAGAACGCCGATCTCGGAATATCCGCTGCGGTCGCGCGGAGGCAAGGGCGTCATCAACTACTATACCGAGAAGAACGGTCCTGTGGCGGGTATTCGCTCGATTGACGAAACCGATGATGTCTTCCTTATTTCAGACGACGGTATTATCATCCGCATCGGCGCATCTGAGATTACGATGCAGTCGCGTTACGGCGGCGGCGTACGCGTTATGCGCTTAGCCGAAGGCAGCAAGCTGGTGACGCTGGCCAGAGCGCCTTCTGAAGAAGCTAACGGAGAAGAAGAAGAGATTGACGTTGAGGTAAACGACACGGAAGAGGTCATCGAGGCCCCCGAGGCCATCGAGCCAGAAGAAGACGCTTCCGAAGAATAACAGCAAAGCCGCCGGAGTAGCTTCGGCGGCTTTTGTTTCACGTGAAACAATGTAATTTCTCAAGATTATCAAAAATAGTTTATGCCAACTTCACATTCACCGGTATAATTAAAATAATAGGGACAAGGAGGCGCGGAAATGGCTAAAATATTAATTGTCGACGATGAAGAAAAAATCCGCTTTGTGGTCAAGGAATATGCACAGTTTTCCGGCCATGAGGTGACCGAGGCCGCCGACGGCTCAGAGGCTGTGGCGCTTTGCAGAGATCACAAATTTGACTTGCTTGTAATGGATATTATGATGCCGAAGGTGGACGGATTTACAGCCGTCAAGCAGATCAGAAAGAATTCGACGCTGCCGGTTATCATGCTCTCGGCCCGAGGAGAGGAGTATGACAAGTTATTTGGCTTTGAACTGGGCATTGATGATTATGTGGTTAAGCCCTTTTCGCCCAAAGAGCTGATGGCCCGTATCACGGCGGTGCTGACCAGAAGTCAGCAGGCGCGTAACGAGCACGAAAAGCTCGAGTTTGACGGTTTGATCATCGATTTAACCGGCCGAACCGTCACGGTCGACGGCGTACCGGTGCAGATGACACCCAAAGAATATGAGCTGCTGTTTTACATGGTAAAAAATCGAAGCATTGCACTCTCCCGTGAGCGGTTGATCACCGAGGTATGGGGCTACGACTATTTTGGCGATGACCGAACGCTCGACACGCATATTAAAATGTTGCGTCAGAATCTGGGTAGATATCGCAACTGTATTGTGACGCTGCGTTCTATGGGGTATAAGTTTGAGTATTAGCCTACCGCAGAGAAGGAAGCGTTATGTTTAAAATAAACCGAAGCATCGAGCGTAGAATCGCGAATTCTTTACTAGGATATACGCTTTTTACCGTTGCGCTGCTATGGCTGTTTCAGATCATTTTTTTAAATACTTATTATCATATCATGCAAAAAGCCAGTATCATGCAGGCGGGCAGCCAGATTTTAAACAGCTTTACCGACAGCAATTTTGAAACAAAGCTCGAAGAAATTTGCTTTTCCCATGGCATGTGCTGCGTCGTAATCGACAGCAGAGGCAATGAGCGTTACTCAATCGACATGCTAGGGCGGGGTTGTTTAATTCATTCGCCGGCTAAAACCTCGGTGGGCAAGATGATAGCCCCCATTTTAACGGGGCAAAAAGAAGAAATTGTGATACGAATTAAAAACAACCACTTTCGCAATGAGGCGCTGATCTATGCGCATTCGGCCATGGATGCCAACGGCGAAAGGATGATTTATATTCTCAATGCGTCGCTTGATCCGTTGGGGTCGACCAGCGGCATTCTTAAAAGTCAACTTCGTATTATTACGGCGCTGCTGATTGTTGTAGCGCTGGTCATGTCCAAGCTTGTAGCGAGAAGGCTCTCGCGGCCGATTAAAAACATTACCCAAAAGGCTAAGGGTCTGGCGACCGGTGAATATACCGCCGATTATGAAGGCGGCGGCGTTACTGAGATCGAAGAGCTTGCGCAGGCGCTAAATTTTTCGGCCGAGGGTCTCTCAAAGGTGGAGGATTTACGGCGGGAGCTTGTCGCCAATGTTTCACATGATTTAAAAACGCCGCTGACCATGATCAAGGCCTACGCCGAGATGATACGTGACTTGACCGGCGAGAATAAACAAAACCGTGATTCACAGCTAGATGTCATCATCTCCGAAGCGGATAGACTCACCGCACTGGTGACCGACCTGATCCAGATTTCGCAGGATGAAAACGAGGCGCGCTGCTTAAAGCCCGAGGCCTTCAATCTGACTGGGATGATTTCGGATATCACGACCCGGTTTGAGCAGACCAACCCCGGTTATATCATCAAGGTTCGGGCTGAGGATGACCGTCAGGCATTTGCCGACAAGCAAAGCATCGGGCAAGTGCTTTACAACCTGATATCTAACGCCATCAATTATACCGGACCGGATAAAACAGTGGGGGTAACGCTTCAGGAGACACCCCAAGGCTGGCTGCGCGTAGAAATTGAGGATAGCGGCATCGGTATACCGAAGGAGGAGCTGCCGCTGATCTGGGAACGATATTACCGCAGCCGCAACACCCATCAGCGGGCCGTGGCGGGCAGCGGTCTGGGGCTCTCGATCGTTAAGGATGCCCTCGTGCAGCAAAATCTACCCTTTGGTGTGGAAAGTGCGCTGCAAAAGGGGAGTCGCTTCTGGTTTGAGCTACCGCAGGCCGATAAAAAGTAAGCGCATAAAAGAAGGGGATAAACGCAGTTTATCCCCTTCTTTTCAGAAGGCCGTTTGGCATATATCACGCTGATTTCACATTCGCATCATACGCTTAAAGCAGTATTTTGATAATGGGAAGGGCGAACAAGAATGGAACAGCTGCAAATGGCCGAGCCGGAGATCATCACGCCTGTGGCAAAGGATGATCAATCAACAGATACACAGCAAGAGCTGTTGGCGCTGTTAGGGAAAAAGCGAAAAAGAGGATTCAAAAAATATTTGCTGCCGGTTATACTCGTTGTGCTGCTGCTGGCGGCGCTGATTGTATGGCGGCTTTTTGGCGGCAAAAGCGATACCTCAGATGCCGTCACCTACCGCCAATATACGGTGCAGCGCGGCGACGTGGTCGTGGGATCAAGTGAGAGTTCCTCCATTTCCTTGAGCCGTGAGGTTGTGAAATTTCCGGTATCTACAACGGTCGAAAAGGTTTTTGTCAAAGCGGGGCAGTCGGTCAAAAAAGGCGACCCGCTGATGCAACTTAATGTTGACGAGATAAAGGCGGGCCTCATTACCTATGAGCTTCAGGTCAAGATGGCTGAGCTTGAGCTTCAGCAGGCAAAGCTTGATCAGCAAAATAAGCTGCTAAAGGCCGAGCAGACCTATAAAAGTGCACTTTTGCAGGGAGAACTCGCGGAAATCAGCCAAAACATTACCATTACCCAGCTTGAGAAACAGCTTGCTGACGCGCAGGAGGAGCTTGAGAACGCACTGGAGGATCTGCATACCTATCAAAATTATGAAAACAACTACGATGATGATTATTCCAATATTCAAGCGCTGGCCCGCAGGGTTGAAACCTACCGCACGCTTTACAAAGACTACCAAAGTCAATATGAGGATGTGGCGAAATGGGAGACAGAGCTTGCCACTTGGCAGGAGCTTTACGATGGTTTGAGCGACGAAGAAAAGGCCGATACCGATGAAAAAAGCAAGGCCAGACAATATCTGGATAAAATAGCAACGCTCCAAGGCCAAATTGCCGGCCGCGATTCTAAAGTGCTCTATAAAAACTATCAGAATGCGTATGAGGATTATCAGTCGGCCAACAGCAAATATTCTGAGCGGCTGGCCGACTTCAATGAGGAATACGACATCGAATACGGTAATGACGACGCGCTGTCCGACAAGATTACCGATCTTAAGAAAAAGGTTGAAAGCTATAATATCGCATTAGAAAACGCCAAGCTCAGCCAGCAGACCGGCGCCCTTTCGGCCGAGCAGCAAAAACAGCTCACCGAGCTTTCAGCCCAGACGGCGCAGGCGCAATATAACCTGACGACACTACAGCTTTCTCAGTCGGTGGATCAGGCGCAGGAAACTTATGATCAGACGGTTCGCCAGATTAACGATATTCAAAAAAGCATC
Organism: Bacillota bacterium; assembly: GCA_023391005.1. Lineage (GTDB taxonomy): Bacteria > Bacillota > Clostridia > Oscillospirales > Ruminococcaceae > Yanshouia. The sequence continues at coordinate 9,759 of JAEWBS010000141.1, forward strand.
TCGCAGGATGGCATTGTTTATGCGCCTTGCACCGGCATGATTGTCAGCGTCAGCCTTGAGGAGGGGGATGACTTCGATGTCACCTACGACAAGGACACCGATACGCTCAACCAGCAAACGATGCTTACGATGACCAATATCTCGTCGGTTTATGTGCCGGTTACCATCTCGGAGGAGGATATCCTCAATGTCTACATTGGCCAGCCCGCCAGCGTTACGATGAACGCCTTTGAGGGCGTTACCTTTGACGCACAGGTTGATACCATCTCGGTCGAGGCGGCGCGTTCGGGGGCGGCGACGGTCAGCTATACCGTCAACGTCAAATATACCGGCGAAAACACCCGCGATATGTACGAGGGCATGAGCGCGCAGACCACATTGCTGCAACGCGTCGCAAAGGATGTGCTCTATATCAACAATCAGACCGTAACCAATAAGGACGGCATTGCCACAGTACAAAAGCGGGACGACAACGGCAATACCGTGACAGTGACGGTGAAAACCGGCTTTTCAAACGGGCAATATGTTGAAATTATCAGCGGCCTTGAGGAAGGCGACACCGTCCTCGCGGCAAGCGGGGTAGGCAGGACATGAGAATCACCGAGATATTACGGCTGGTCTGGGTGAATATCATCCAGAATAAGACCAAGGTGCTGCTGACGTCGCTGGGTATTATCGTCGGTTCAGCGACGATTGTGTTGGTCATCGCCATCGGCAGGGGCGGTCAGGCCGACGTGGCCGACCAGTTTAAGAATCTTAACGCCGGGGCGATTGACGTCAAGTCGATTGACGCGCAGGCTGCTCAAATGGAAATGCCGCCCGGTTTCGCGGGCGGACTACCCGCCGGTGGCGCTTCGGGTGGTAACTTCTACGGAAGCTTTTCGGGCGGCGGAGGCAACCGCGGCGGCGGGAGCAGCGGCGGCAGAAGTGGATCTAATATCGTCCGAAGAATCACCGGGCGCAGCACGCGGGCGCGCCTGACCGCCACCGATGTTGAGGATATCGCAAAGCTGGTGCCGGGTCTTGAGCAGGTCACGATATTGGTCAACGGCAGCACGACGGTTTTTGGCGGTGATTTGGAGGAAGAAAAAAGTGCGACAACCGTTGTTGGTGTACTGCCAAACTACCAGCAGGTCAGCAATCTGGCGCTGATGTACGGCAGTTTTATCACTGATGAGGACGACAGCAACGGCAATTATGTCGCGGTAATCGGTTATAGCCTTGCAAAAGAGATTTTTACGCTGCCGGCGTATGCGTATGGCGACTATCTCACCATCGATGGCAAGAATTACGAGATTATCGGCGTGTTGCAAGAGATGGGATCGGTCTCTTCGGGTATCAGCTCGGATAATGCCATCTACATACCGTATAATACGGCGATAAAATACATTTTTGGAACTCAGACCGAGCCAACCATCACCGCTGTTGCAAAGGATGTGTCGGGTGTGGATACCGCAATCGAAAATATCAAAGCGGTTTTGACCGAAAACTATCCAAAAGGAAATTTTGCCGTCACCGACGCGGGCAGTGCGATGGATGCCGCAACCAGCTCAGCAAACACGCTGGCCATGCTGCTGTTCGCAGTGGCGACAATCGTTTTTGTGGTCGGCGGCATTGGCATCATGAACGTGCTGTTCGTCTCGGTGCAGGAGCGCACGGCCGAGATCGGTATTCTAAAGGCGATAGGCTGCCCTGCCCACAGCATTCTGTTGGAATTTTTGCTTGAGGCTGTCTTTATGGGGCTGGCTGGCGGCATACTCGGCGTCGTTTTAAGCTTTGGTATCATTCCGTTAATTGAGATGTTCGGCATGCGGCTTGAGACAAGTCTCACCGGCTATCTGCTTGCGATGGCCTTTGCGCTCATCACCGCCGCGTTGTTCGGGTTTTACCCTGCCTACAAGGCTTCTAAGCTGGTGCCAATAGAGGCGCTGACCTTAAATTGAGGAGAGATACGATGCGACAATCACTGGCTATTTTGCTCGCGATGGTTTTACTGCTGCCGGGCTTGACGGCCTGCGGCGAGACACAAAAGGCAGCGGCTTCAGGCGCGCCGCAGGGAACCAGACAATATGGCGGAAATATACCCCAAGGTGAACGCCCGACAGGGGAGCGGACGAACACCAACCGTACCGAGGGAGCGCAAATGAGGGTCCGGGACAGCGGGTCGTCTGATTTTAGCAACAACAATCATAGCACAGGCATCAGCGGGGCTGAAAAAGTGGTCACCGGCAAGGTTAAAAGTATTGTCGGCAACGAGGTGGTGCTGATTATCGCACAGAGCAGCGATACAGCAGGTCGGCAAAAAGACAAAGGGAACACCGATAAGAGCGCCGCCGTCGCTTCTCAAGAGAAAAACGGGACTGCGAAGCTTTCCGAACAGGAGGCGGAGGCCCAGACCGCCGTTCAAACGGATTTCTCCGAAGGCGAAACACCGGAGATGACCGAAACCTATCTGATTCCGGTCGGTATGGCGGTTGGCAACAAAGACTTTTCATCCATAAAAGCAGGGAACACGCTTAGGCTATACTTTGGCACCGATCCGGGCGACGGCAGCGAAATTATTACAGCAGTCGAGCTGCGGTAGCAGGGGGCGGCAAATGGCGCATTTAATAGAAGTTAAACATATCTCCAAAAATTTTCAGGTGGGCGACACCGTCGTACAGGCGCTAAAAAAAGTCAGTCTGACGGTGGATGAGGGAGAATATCTCGCAGTGCTCGGTCCCTCGGGCTCGGGCAAATCGACATTGATGAATGTACTGGGCTGTATGGACGACGTGCAGTCGGGCGAATATTTTCTTGCCGGGCTACCGATTCACCAGATGGCTGATACGCAGCTGACGACGGTGCGTAACCGTCTGATCGGCTTTATTTTTCAGCGCTATCATCTGGTGCCCACCTATTCGGTATTGCAAAACGTCATGATGCCGCTGTTGGTGCGGGGTGCCTCACACCAGGAGGCGCAGCTCGAGGCACTACGACAGCTAAAAATGCTGGGCATGGCCGAGCGCATTTGGCACAACCCCAACGAGCTTTCAGGTGGGCAGCAGCAGCGCGTGGCCATCGCCCGCGCTCTGGTCGGAAAACCTCGCTTACTTCTGGCAGACGAGCCAACCGGTGCGCTTGATTCCGGAACGGGAAAAGAGGTCATGAAGCTGTTTGCAGAACTTAATACGCGCGGGCACACCATTGTGATGATTACGCATGACGCCCAGATTGCGGCACATGCCCGCCGAACGGTGCATATCGTCGACGGTGTTTTGAGCGAATAAAAGGCGTACCGCGAGTGAACTATCCGCTAACAAAAAAATCCGCAGGCGCTATTGCGTCCCGCGGATTTTTTTAATTCTTGCGATAATGGCATGAGCAGTGGATTTTCAGCGCCGAAGGTGATATGCTGAAAGCATCTAAAATCTTCATGCGAATGGGGGAAGCGATATGTCTAAAAGAGTATGCCTCCTTACCGTATTGGCCTGCATACTGCTTTCGGCCTGCTTGGGCAGGAACATGAGCCAAAGTACTGGCCAGATGTCAAGTGGCGCCGCCAGCGCATTACCCGAGCGCAGCCTGTTGACAACGGTATTGGCCGCGTCGCCCGACGAGGTTGAGTCATTTTCATACGATGGGAATGCACCCTATTATTTTGACGGCGCGCAAGGGCTTTGGTCAAAGGATGGGTATGGGGCCATTTTGTTTTCGTGCCCGAATAATAACCGCTTGGATGCCAGCTATTTGAGTCAGGAAAACGCGCTTGTCCGGCAGTTTGCCGAGGCGCTGGGGCGATTTGCTGTCGATGCAGCCTTTGTTGAGGATGTGACCGACGATACCCAGCTGCCGAAGAGCGATTATATGACGTTTGGCGTCGTATTGAGCGAGGAGCGGTATTCAAATATCACGCTGTTTGAGACCGGTGATGTTTATGTGACGCAACACAGCAACGACCAGCTCGCCCTGCATTATAAAGCGGCTGATGGCGGGGGATACGGTGCGCTCAAGGAAGCGATAGCCGATATCCGCGCCGCGCTCGACGGACTGCCGCTCGGCTACCAACTGACGATGTATATATCCCCAGACAGCTTTAGGCCCGAGTCGACGGCGCTGCGGTTGTCGTTTGATAATATCGGCGCGCAGCCGGTGGCCTGTTCAGCGCCATTTATTCTTGAAAAGAAGCAAAAAGGTGATTGGCAGCGCCTTTCTAAAAGAGAGTCTACTCCGCCGGAGGCGCTCTTGACCGTCGCCCCGCGCGGCACCGCATATTATGCCGTTGATCTCACAAATTTTGAAGGCGCTCAGAATCCGGGTCGCTACCGTGTAACCAACACATTTAGCGCAGGGGCCGAGCAGGTGACGCTGACGGCGGAATATGAGATCAGTGAAGAGGCCTTTGAGGTCAGCTGGCCCTATAAACCCGACATGACGCCCGAAAATCAGGCCTACTACGACAAGTATCTGAGCGCGTGGGGCTTTTATTGCCCGTTTGATAGGGACTATACCGAGCAGACCTTCACACAGGATTTTCGGCCCTATCTGCTTTACTATTCGAGCGCGGCGCAGGAGGGACGACGTGAGGAATATGACCGGTATGGCGTCGATGTGCCCGCGCAGATCGTGGAGGAGACGGTGGCGCGCCATTTTCCGGTGACAGCGGTGCAGTTTCGCGCAGCTCTGGCCCAGTCCCGCAAGGGGACGGAATATTATGACCCGCAAAGCGATAGCTATCATTTTGAAGGGGGATATGGCGGTGCCGGCATGATGGGCGTCGTCACCCATGCCGAAAAAGAGGCCAACCGACTCAAGCTTTCGTGTGATTGGTATGATGTGGTGGATAGTTACCAATTCAGCCACACCGTCACTATCCGGCTCGGGGAGCGGGCGGACGATTTCTATTATATCGAAAACACCGTCACAAAGCGGGCTAGTACCGACTGATGAAGCTGTCAACAGTTTTTGAAACAAAAATTGCCTCGGGATATGCATGCATATCCCGAGGCGACTCAATATTGAGAATAAACCGCAGGGGTTTCTTGAAATTGCTTTTAAAAGCCCATTTCCTGAGAAATACGCAGCGCGAATTCCTTGGCTTTAAAGGCCATCTCATTCATCAGCTCGATATCAATGCGCGCGGCGGGTCCGGAGATATTGAGCGCGGCCACAACCTTGTGATGCGAATCAAAGATCGGGGCGGCCACCGACACCACACCCTCTTCACGCTCGCTGCGGCTTGTGGAATAGCCCACCGTGCGGATTTCGGCCAAGCGCTCATGTGTGGTATAGGGGTCGGCCAGCAACAGCTCGTCGATGACCGCCTGCGGCTGATAGGCCAGCAGTAAACGCCCTGAAGCGCCACGGGTCAGCGGCAGTCGGTCGCCGATATTTAAGATGCGCTTTAGGGGGTGGGTGCTTTCGATGCGCTCTATACAGACGCGGTGGCCGTTATTCGGCACATAAAGGCCAACGCTTTCGTTATAAATCTCGCGCAGCTGAATCATATAAGGCACGGCGATACGCCGGAAATCCATGTGAGAATAACACAGCGTGCCAAGGCGCGCAATGCTTGGCCCTAGATAATACCGCTGGGTTTCTTCGTCCCGATAAAGGTAACTGTATTTTTCAAGTGTTGCTAGGATGCGTGAGGTCGTGCTGGGCGGAAGATCTATTTCTCTTGCAATTTCAACAAGAGAGAGGCTCAGCTTTTCTTTGGTAAAGCAGTTGAGCATTCTTAACGCGCGTTCGATGACCTTGACGCTGGCGTCCGCACTGGCCATAATTTATTCCCTCCGGTGTAGAATTCGTTTTCACGTATATGATTGTAACACCTTTGCACACACCGGTCAAGCCGCGCGGCATAAATTGAGTTGACAAACCAAGGCGCTTCTAGTAGAGTAGAACTGTTTTTATATTGTCAGATTAAATGGGGAATTTAAGATGCCTTTTACGATAGAACATTATTCGATTTTGCTTCCGCTCGTGTTTTTTGCAGGGTTTGTCGACGCGGTTGCGGGTGGCGGTGGGCTGATCAGTCTACCAGCTTATCTCTTCGCGGGTCTGCCGGTGCATGTGGCCTACGGTACCAACAAAATGGCGGCGTCGTTTGGTACCGGAATCGCGGTGCGGCAGTTCGCCAAAAACGGAAGCATCCGGCTGCGTCCCGCACTGATCTCTGCGGCCGGCGCGATTGTCGGGGGCTGGTTTGGCGCACAGCTCGTGCTGCTGCTGTCTGCCGAGACGGTACAGATTATGATGATGATCGGCCTGCCGATCGTAGCGGTTTTGATGCTGACCCGAAAGCAAACGGGCGGCGATGAGAATCATTTTCTGGAACCTAAAAAAGAAGATCTGCGCTGTGCGATCATCGGCGTCGCAATGGGCGTCTACGACGGGCTTTTCGGCCCCGGAACCGGCACATTTTTGCTCATGTGCTTTACAACGCTTTTAGGCTATTCGATGGTGACCGCGACCGCGAATGCCAAGGTGGTCAATCTTGCCTCAAATGTGGGTGCGCTGGTCACCTATATTATCGGCGGTAAGGTGCTGTATGCCGTCGCAATCCCGTGCGTTATATGCGCGGCGCTCGGCAATTTTGTCGGCTCTAAAATGGCGATCAAGAAGGGAAGCCGGTTTATCCGCCCCGTCATGACCTGTGTGATCGCCGGTTTATTTTTAAAGATTTTACTGGATTTTTTAAAGTAGGGAGGACGTTATGAAATCACCTGAGACGCTTTTAATGGAACGCAGAGTCAACTGGTATCTTGACTATGTTAAAAATAGCAAAGAGGACCGCGTCAATAACCGCCTGATCTATGAAATGACCGAGTGCAGCGCCGAGGCGCAGACGCTGACGCTACGTTTTGAAACGACCGACTGGATGATGAACCCCGGCGGCGTGGTGCATGGCGGCATGCTTTGCACGATGTTCGACATTACGATGGGCATTACGTCGATGGCGCTCAGCGGCGCCTTCAGCCCGACGGTGAACCTTTCGGTGAGCTTTTTAAGCCCCGCGCCTAATCACGATCATATGCTGATGATCGCCCACGCCACACGGGTCGGCAGAACCTTTGTTCAGCTGACGGCCGAGGGCTATTCTGAGAAAACCCGCACGCTGTGCGCGACGGCGACGGCCATTTTTTATTGTGCCGGTCAGGAGAAGCTGATTTTTAACGATTAATGTTGATTCTTAATACAAACGAAGCCGTTTTTATTAAGGCCAACACGGGTAGCCGTGTTGGCCTTAAACTGTCAGGAAAGCGATACCTTACCCGCCGTGCCCCAAGAGGCTCAACAACATCATTGGCGCGTATAGTCATATAACAAGTCTGGATGCGCGCCTACTGACGCAAGGGTGGGAAGGTAACATGTTCGCGTAGGGTATGCAATCACCACAACCGTATTCTTTAAGCCCTCAGGGGTTGGGGGTTAGGACCGTTCCCACGCGTCAGCGCAGAATAACACTGCCGTTTTAGCTTAAATGGAAAGACGAATCTCGTGTAATTCCATGTTGCAAAAAGCTTTAGCGCAAAAAGAACCCGGGATGCGAAGCCAAACGCATTCCCGGGTTTTATCAGGTTCAGGTGCGAAAAGGGGGCCCGAACCTGAAGGAGGAGATAGCAAGATTATAGCGGCCTACCGATAGCACCTAACACAAAAGGTATTAACGCGGGGCATCGCCAAACAGGGAGACTTAGCCTCTGTCGCGGCGGTTCACTGCGGAAACCAGTGCGTTGATCGAGGCGGTGATGATATCGTTATGGGTGCCCGCGCCCCAGACAATTTTACCCGCGCCGTTGATAATGCCGACATAGGCCATCGCGTCAGAGGTCGAGCCCTTGGTCATGGCGTGCTCGTTATAAGAGACCAGCGTGTAATGGATGCCGGTGGCCTTTTTGATCACGTTGGAAACGGCGTCGAGACGGCCGGTACCGGTGTCGGTCTCGGTGATCGTGTTGCCGTCAAAAATCATGCTGACCGTGGCGGTCGTGCCCTTTTTGCCGCTGAATTCAACATCGGTAATCTCCACCCGGGAAGAAATGTTGACATATTCGGCCATGAAAAGGTCGTAGATCTCTTTAGGCATCAGCTCGCAGTGGCGATGGTCCGAGACGCCTTTGACAAAGTAGCCGAAATCCTCGCGCATTTTTGGGGGCATATCGATGCCAAACTGCTGTTCGAGCAGATAGCCGATGCCGCCCTTGCCCGACTGGCTGTTGATGCGGATGACGTCGGCCTCGTACATTCTGCCCACGTCGGAAGGGTCGACCGGCAGATACGGCACGCTCCAGCGCTCGGGGTCGTTTTCTTCGCGGTAGCGCATGCCCTTGGCGATCGCGTCCTGATGCGAGCCCGAGAACGCGGCAAACACCAGCGCGCCCGCGTAGGGCTGGCGCTCGTAGACGCGCATGCGGGTAACGCGCTCATAGACCTCCTGTAAGCGGGGCATGTCGGAAAAATCGATCTTCGGGTCGATGCCGTGTACAAACATGTTCATGCCCAGCGTGATGATATCGACGTTGCCGGTGCGCTCGCCGTTGCCAAACAGCGTACCCTCGATGCGGTCGGCGCCTGCCAAGAGGCCCAGCTCGGCGTCGGCGACACCGGTGCCGCGGTCGTTATGTGGGTGCAGCGAGAGAATCACATTTTGGCGGTGCTTTAACCGCTCGCTCATGTATTCGATCTGCGAGGCGTAGACATGCGGCAGGCTCATTTCAACGGTGGCGGGTAAGTTGATGATAACCGGACGCTGCGGTGTCGGCTCCCAGACGTCGATGACGGCGTTGCAGACGTCGAGCGCAAATTCAACCTCGGTGCCGGTGAAGCTCTCGGGCGAATATTCAAAGCGGAAATTACCCGGAGTTTTTTCGGCCAGCTCCTTGACGATGTTCGCGCCCTCGACCGCAATACCCTTGATCTCCTCCATGCCCATTCTGAAAACCTGATCGCGCTGGGCCTGAGAGGTGGAGTTATAAAGGTGGACGATCGCATTTTTGCAGCCCGAGAGCGCCTCAAAGGTCTTTTCAATGATATGGCGGCGAGACTGGGTCAGCACCTGTACCGTCACATCGTCGGGGATCATGTTGTTGTCGATGAGATAGCGCAAAAACTCGTACTCGGTCTCAGAAGCGGCAGGGAAGCCGACCTCGATTTCTTTAAAGCCGATCTTGACCAGCAGCTGGAAGAACTCAATTTTTTCTTCAAGGCTCATCGGGATGATCAACGCCTGATTGCCGTCGCGCAGGTCCACGCTGCACCAGATCGGCGCACGGTCGATATATTCTTTTTGCGCCCACTTCATCGTATTGACAGGGGGCATAAAATAGCCTCTTTGATATTTTTGATAGTTTTTCATGCTGTACTCCTTCTCCCGACAGGGTAATAAATTTACAATAAAAATAAAAAAATCCTACGTCCTTCATTTTGAAAGACGTAGGATGCTCAAATCCTGCGCGGTACCACTCTCATTCATATCGTTACGATATGCGCTCAACGGATACGGATCGGCTTTACGACCTTATATCCTGCCATTTTAACGGGCGGAACCGTCTGCATCTACTTTGTGCGTTATGTATACGCACATTTGGGGCAGCTGCTTGGAGGTGAGTTCGGATAATATGCTGCGCCGTCTCGCATCAACCGACGGCTTTCTGAAGTCAGCAGAGAATCTTACTGTTCCTCTTCATCGCATTTTTAAATATTGTCACTATCATAATCAACCGCAAAAGATTTGTCAAGAGGTAAAATTGAAATTTCAGCATTGATATTCTGAATTACACCGCAGGTGCTTGCTCGGAGGATGCGGATTCCTCCGGGCCGCTTGCCGCTTCGCTCGACTCAAAGGTGGGCGCCTCTTCGGGTAGAGAAGGGCCATCAATCGGTGGTGTCGAGGGATAGGGGATGTCGGGCTCGGACACCTCCTCGGGGAGGGTAGCGTCTTCGGGCACCAAAACCGTGACGCGCTCGTCAATGGAAAGGTTGTAATAAGCGTAATAAGAAGCGCCATATTCGCCGGGCTTAAAGGCCACGGTGGGGGGCAGCTCCAGAATAATCCGGCGCAACGGAGCGTTATTCAGATGCGCGACGATCAGGCGCTGAATATTTTCACGCGTCAAAAGAGAAATAGACGAGGGGCTCTCAAAAACGCAATAAAGCTCCAACGTGCCGCCGTTCAAAGGACGGGGTTTAAATATAGGAGACGCAACACTGTAGTTATCGGTTAAGATGCGAATTTTATTGTCCGACGAGGGGCGAACCTCAAGCAAGCTGGCCCAACTGCCGGTCAGCGTGACCGCCTGAACGTTTTCAGCCGAATACTGCGACAGCTCGGTCAGCATGGCGTAAGCGGGCGCGGCCTGCTGGGCGAGCGTTACGGCGTCCGAAACGGCCAGCGGAGAAAGCGCAAAAAAGGCGATCAGGCACACAGCCAACACCATGGCGGAAATAGCGGCGGTTTTTTTAAGCATGTTCAATTCCTCCCTCCTGATCAGAAGCCCCCGTCTTTGAGGCAAAATAAGCATTCAACCAACGGCCAAACCGTAAAACAAGCTGCATAGCCCATTTAAAGACGATTATCAGCAACGACAGGCCGAGCACACCGCCCGCGATTAGCCCCACCGACAAAACCAGCAGCAACAAGACCACCGTAAAGGGCAAAATGCTAATAAAAAGGCAGGTGGTGACAACGGCGGCAACCCCGCACAACACAACGGCAGCGCACAGCACCGCCAAGCCGGCCAGCCCGGCAAAGAAGGCCAGCAACGCCCCCAACAGGGCCGCGCAGGCGCCCACCCACAGCGGGGCGCACAGCAGCACCAACAGCACCAGCGTAATCTTGCCGCCCGAGGTTTTAAGAAAATTGCCGATCGCCCGCGCGCCGCCCTTTGCAACGCCGCCCATGTGCTTTGCAAAGCTGCTCGCACCCTTTGCAGCGTTTGATGCGCGCTCAAGAATAATTACGCCCGGATTTTTGGGTTGACCCTTGTTCGATTCGGAGATAATCTGCTGCGCGACTTCCTTGGGGTCGCCGAGCTTTGCGATAATTTCCCATTCGCTTTTGCCCTGATTTTCGCCCTCGTTAAAATATTCGCCGTAGTCGCGCAGAATATCGTTTATTTCACTGCGCGAGAGCGAAAGCCTGAGGTGACTCTCCAACGTTTTTAAGTATTCATATCGGCTCATCGGACTTTGCCCCCCCTAAAATATTCTCTACAATATTCGTCATCTTGCGCCATTCGCCCATCGAGCGCGTGAGATATTCCTTGCCGACCGGCGTAATGCGATAATATTTTCGTGCCGGGCCGCCCCGGCTTTCCACCAGATAGGTCGAAAAATAAGATTCCATTGTCAGGCGGCGGAGTATGGGGTATACGGTGCCTTCGTTAATGTCGATATGGCGCGCGATTGACTGCACAATCTCATAGCCGTACATATCCTGCCGGTCTATCAATGCGAGAATGCACATTTCTATGACGCCTTTACGCAACTGAGTGTTCATGGCTCACCTCCTGCATACTACAGTAGGATTATAACACAGTACTATGTATTGCACAATACTATTTTTAACAAGTTAGCTCTATTTTTATCTAACAAATAGTATAAATACAAATTATAATAACTGTCTGAAATAATTCTTGATAAAACAAAGAAACAAAATAGATACAAATAGCGTAAAATGCGCGCAATATACCATAAGTATATCGCGCGCATTGAAAAAAGGCTGCGTTTTAATCGCAGCCTTTAAAATTATAGTCCAGAGTCGGAGGGAATGATGGCTTGTATTTTTTCAATGCGGCGCTCGTCCGATTGCAGAATCGAGAAAGAGACACCGCCAAAGACCACCTCAGGGGGCGCTTGATCCTCCCGGGGCACGCCGCCCAGTAGTTCAATTAAAAATCCGCCCAGCGTGTCGGCCTCTGAGTCGTCAGGCACATGGAAATTTAAAAGCTGCTCGGCGTCTGAAATACCGATCGACCCGTCAAGAATATAAGCGCCGCCTCCGGCATCGATCACAAGCGCTTCTTCGTTATCATACTCGTCTAAAATATTGCCGACGATACTCTCGAGCAAATCTTCCATCGTGACGACGCCATAGGTGCCGCCATACTCGTCCACAACGATCGCAATCTGCACCTTCTCGCGGTTAAATAGTGCGAAAACATCGGAGCAGCTGCTCGACTCCGGCACATAAATGGGCCTGCGCATCTCCTCGGAAAGGTGAAAGGCCTCGGGACGGTGGATATATTTAATCAGATCCTTCGCGTAAATAATGCCGCAAATTGAATCGATGTCGCCGTCGTAAACCGGCAGACGGGAATAACCGCTTTCAATCGCCACCCGCGCAACCTCTTCGAGCGAGGCGTGTAGTTCAACCGCCGAAAGCTCAGTGCGGTGGGTCATAACATGCGAGACGTCGCGGTTGTCAAACTCAAAGATGTTGTTGATCATATTCTTCTCGGATTCTTCGATCGCGCCGCGCTCATTGCCCTCGTCAACGAGCATGCGAATTTCTTCCTCGGTGACCGAATCGGGGTCGCTCTTAGGGTCGTTGCCCGACAGGCGCACCATCAGGTTTGAAAACAGCTCTATCAACAGCGTGATCGGCGTAAAGAGGAGCAGTGCCGCTGAAAGAAGACCCGAGAGCGTCAGCGCCGAAGAAGGCAAAAACCCCGCGATTCGGCGCGGCGCATTGACGGCCACGGCGAAAAACAGCAGCGCATAAAGCAGGGTGCAAAGCCAGAAAAGGGCCAAAACGGCGTTAGCCCCAAGCGCGTAAGTCTTAGCAGCATAATTAACGGTCCAAAGACCGGTATACGCAACCGCTATAGTCAGAAAAAAAAGCGAAATAAACTGGACCGAGAGGCGAAATAAGCGATGCTTATGCAGCAGCGCGTCAAGGCGCAGCGCTTTTTTATCGCCGTTGCTCACCAGCTGCTTGAGCTTGGTATCGTTGAGATAGACCGCACCGGCCTCGGCCAGATTCAAGAGAAGGCTTAAAATTAGCGGCAGCACGACACAGAAGATGACGGCTGCCCCGCTAGGTTTGGGAATCATGTTATTTCTCCTCGCTGCATGATGTCAATTTAACGTTTAATGCATGTAAAAACATAAAAGAAACGTCTAGCACCACTATACATTTTATAGGGGCAGCTGTCAAATGTACAAAAAAATGGAAAGCGCTGTACAAGGACAAAATGGAACTATTTGTCCTGCCTACGTGGAATCAATTATCCAAAATAGTCAAAGAATAGACGGTGAAAGGGCATTCATTTCAACGCTTTTAAACAACTTCCGTCACTTTGCAAAAAAGCGGTGCAATCGCTCAAAGGCTCTTTACAATGCGAAAAAATCATGTTAGGATGAAACAGGAAAGAGTATGCGGAAACCAATTTTTCGTTGTTTTCGCTTTCAATTCAAAGGAGGAGTTAAAATACTATGGCAAGACAGATGAAAACCATGGACGGCAACACCGCCGCCGCACACGTTTCTTATGCCTTTACCGAAGTAGCGGCGATCTTCCCGATCACCCCTTCTTCCGTTATGGCAGAGGTAACCGATGTGTGGAGCGCAAACGGCCGCACCAACGTGTTTGGAGAGAGAGTAAAGGTTGCGGAAATGCAGTCTGAGGGCGGCGCTGCCGGCGCTGTTCACGGTTCTTTGGCTGCGGGTGCTTTGACCACCACCTATACGGCTTCGCAAGGCTTGCTGCTGATGATCCCGAACATGTACAAGATTGCCGGCGAGCTGCTGCCCTGCGTCATTAATGTCTCGGCAAGAGCGGTAGCATCGCACGCCCTGTCTATTTTTGGAGATCACTCCGATATTTATGCCTGCCGCCAGACCGGTTTTGCATTCCTTTGCTCGGGCAACGTTCAAGAGACGATGGATCTTGGCGCGGTGGCGCATCTGACCGCCATCAAGAGCCGCGTTCCGTTCTGCCATTTCTTCGACGGCTTCAGAACCTCGCACGAGATCCAGAAGATCGAGGCGTGGGATTATAAGGATCTGTCGGACATGCTCGACTGGGATTCAGTCAAGGCCTTCCGTGAGCGTGCCCTCAACCCCGAGCACCCCGTGCTGCGCGGTTCGGCGCAAAACCCCGACATCTTCTTTCAGGCGAGAGAGGCCAGCAACGGCTTTTACGACGCCCTGCCCGCCGTTGTAGAGGACTACATGGGCGAGGTCAACAAGAGAATCGGCACCAATTATCAGCTGTTTAACTACTATGGCGCGCCCGACGCCGAGCATATCATCATCGCGATGGGCTCGGTCTGCGACACCATCTGTGAGACCATCGATTATCTCAACGCCAAGGGCGGCAAATACGGCCTTGTCACCGTGCGCCTCTATCGTCCCTTCGTCGCTGAGAAGCTGGTCGCTGCGATTCCCGCCACGGCCAAGACCCTGAGCGTCCTTGATCGCACCAAGGAGCCCGGCTCGATCGGCGAGCCGCTGTATCTTGACGTGGTGCTCGGCATCCGCGAGTCTCAGTTTGGTCAGCTGCCTGTTTTCTCGGGCCGCTACGGTCTTGGCTCGAAGGATACCACCCCCGCGCAGATTATCGCTGTGTATAAAAACGCGGAGATAAACGGCAAGAAGCGCTTCACGATCGGTATTGAGGACGACGTGACCCATCTGTCGCTGCCTCTCACCGAGAACCCCGACACCTCGCCCGCCGGCACGACCTCCTGTAAGTTCTGGGGTCTGGGCTCGGACGGCACCGTGGGTGCGAACAAGAACTCGATCAAGATCATCGGCGACCACACCAAGATGTACGCGCAGGCGTATTTTTCCTACGACTCCAAGAAGTCGGGCGGCGTCACCGTTTCGCACCTGCGCTTTGGCAAGGCCCCGATCCGTTCGACCTACCTGATCAACAAGGCTGACTTTGTCGCCTGCCATAACTCGGCTTATATCAATAAGTACGACATGGTTTCCGACCTTAAGCCCGGCGGTACCTTCCTGCTGTCCTGCAGCTGGAATCAGGAGGAGCTCGAGCAGCATCTGCCCGGCGTTGTCAAGAAATTTATTGCCGACAACAACATCAACTTCTACACGATCGACGCGGTTAAGATCGCCAAAGAGATCGGTCTGGGCAACCGCCTGAATACGATTTTGCAGGCCTCGTTCTTCAACCTTGCCAAGATCATTCCGATTGACGAAGCGGTTCAGTATATGAAGGACGCCGCCACCAAGTCTTACAGCAAGCGCGGTGAAGAGATCGTCAAGATGAACCACAACGCGATCGACGCCGGCGTCAACGGTGCGGTTAAGGTTGAGGTTCCCGAGTCGTGGAAGTCTGCTCAGGGTGGCTTTGACTATCCCAAGGCCGAGGGCGACAACAAGACGCTCGTCGATTTTGTCAACACCGTCATGACCCCCGCCAACGCGCAGAAGGGCGACAGCCTGCCTGTTTCGGCGCTGCTCTCAAGCGTGGACGGCACCCTGCCTCAGGGTACCTCAGCGTTCGAAAAGCGCGGCGTTGCGGTCGACGTTCCCCATTGGGTGCCCGAAAACTGCATCCAGTGCGGCTTCTGCTCTTATGTATGTCCGCACGCGGTCATTCGCCCCATTGCGCTCAACGCCGATCAGGCCGCTGCCGCACCGGCTGAGCAGAAGCTTATCGATATGACCGGCATGCCCGGCTACCAGTTCGGCATCACCGTGTCGGCGCTCGACTGCATGGGCTGCGGCTCCTGCGCGTCAATCTGCCCCGGTAAGAAGGGCGAGAAGGCCCTTGTCATGCAGCCGATCGAAACCCAGCTCGATTCTCAGAAGGGCTTTGCCTACGGCACCTCGATCGATTTCGACGCCGCCGTTCTCGAGAAGTTTAAGGCTGAGTCGGTCAAGGGCAGCCAGTTCCGCCAGCCGCTGCTCGAATTCTCGGGCGCTTGCGCGGGCTGCGGCGAGACGCCCTATGCCAAGCTGATCACCCAGATGTTTGGCGACAGAATGTATATCGCCAACGCGACCGGCTGCTCCTCGATCTGGGGCGGTTCGGCGCCCTCCACGCCCTACACCACCAACAAGAAGGGCAAGGGCCCGGCGTGGGCCAACTCGCTCTTCGAGGATAATGCTGAGTTCGGCTACGGCATGTTCCTGGGCCAGAAGGCGATCCGCGACAAGCTGATTGCCAAGGTTGAGGCGCTGGCTGAGACGGCCACCGGCGAGGTCAAGGCTGCTGCCGACGACTATCTTGCCACCAAGCGCAATGCCGACGCCAACGGCGTTGCCGCCGAGAAGCTGATCGCGGCGCTTGAAAACAACAAGGTCGGCGAGGATATTCTCAAGGAGAAGGATTATCTGGCTAAGAAGTCGGTCTTTATCTTCGGCGGCGACGGCTGGGCCTATGATATCGGCTACGGCGGCTTGGACCACGTTCTGGCACAGGGCGAGGATGTCAACATCGTCGTCTTTGATACCGAGGTGTATTCCAACACCGGCGGCCAGTCCTCTAAGGCGACGCCCACCGGCGCGGTCGCACAGTTCGCCGCTGCGGGCAAGGAAGTTAAGAAGAAGGACCTTGCGGCTATTGCGATGAGCTACGGATATATCTATGTCGCGCAGTGCGCCATGGGCGCCGACTATACGCAGACCGCCAAGGCCATTGCCGAGGCGGAGGCTTATGACGGCCCGTCGCTGGTCATCTGCTACTCGCCTTGTATCAACCACGGTATTAAGGGCGGCATGAGCGGCGCTCAGTCTGAAATTAAGGAAGCGGTTGCGGCGGGTTACTGGCACAACTTCCGTTTTGATCCCAGACGCACGCTCGAGGGCAAGAATCCCTTCGTGCTCGATTCTAAGGCGCCCACCGCGAGCTATGAAGATTTCCTCAAGAACGAGGTTCGTTACACCTCGCTTGAGCGCATCTTCCCCGACAGAGCGCAGGAGCTGTTCAAAAAGGCTGCTGAGAACGCCAAGGCCAAGTACGAGGCTCTGGTTGAAAGAGCCAAGTAAGACGATACGGTTTTCTAAAAAGGGCGTCGCGATAGCGACGCCCTTTTTTGTACTGGTAGCCACGGCTCTGCCGGTGGAGGACCCCTCGTTGCTTTAGCAGTAGCAGTACATGTGATGCGCTTGGGGGAAATTTTCAGAGCCTCTTGCGAGGCGAGCCGGTAAAATGCCCATTTAGGGCTGGTGCATACTATCAGTCCATCAACGGGTAGTTTTGATTTGTACCGGATCAGCGGCAGATCCTTCACGATATAAGCGCTCTTACGGCCACGTTTTATGGTTTTAGCGCTTAAAATAGCCTTGGCTGCGAAAAATCTAAAAAATGCAGGATTAATTTAATAAATTGCTAGTATTTAAATAAAAGGCTGATTCAAATCCGATAAATTTGAAAAATAAAAAAATAATTTGCATATTTTTATTGAACAAAATGCATTTTTGACTTATAATACAAAGCATATCGCCTGATGCAAACGTGTGCGTACAAGGACCGCGTGCAGCTGTTTTGCCAAACAGAAAGAAGGGTATTTTATGTCGGATACAACGGTAATTTTGTTGATCTTTTTCGTCTATGTGGTGGCGATGGTCGGCATCGGCTTTTTCTTTATGGGAAAAAACAACTCGATCGGAGACTATATTCTCGGCGGAAGAAGCTTAAACCCCTGGGTGGCGGCGATGAGCGCGCAGGCCTCGGATATGAGCGGTTGGCTGCTGACCGGCTTGCCGGGACTCGCATTTCTGTCGGTCGCCGGAACAAAAGAAGCGGTTTGGACGGCGATCGGTTTGACGGTGGGTACATATCTTAACTGGCTTTTTGTGGCGAAGCGGCTGCGCGCCTATTCCGAGGTGGCGGACGACGCGCTAACCATTCCCGAATATTTTGAGAAGCGGTTCCATGACCGAAAGGGCTTTCTCAAGATTATCTGTGCGCTGTTTATTTTGTTTTTCTTTTTGATCTATACCGCCTCAATGTTTGTCGCGGGCGCAAAGCTGTTTTCGACCATTTTTGAGATTCCGTATATCACGGCGCTGATGATAGGCGGCCTTGTAATTGTATCCTATACAGTCATGGGCGGATTTATGGCCGTCTCTTGGACCGATTTGGTTCAGGGCATTTTGATGTTCCTCGCGTTGATTATCGTACCCGCGATGCTGATGTTCGGCAACTTTGTCGACCCCGCCGCCGCAATGGATCAGGTGATCACCGGCTTTACGCAGCTTGGCACCTCAGAGGATTTTGGTGGTATTATCATCGCTTCCGCGCTGGCGTGGGGCCTTGGCTACTTTGGGCAGCCGCATATTTTAGCGCGTTTTATGGGTATTAAAAAGGCTTCGTTTGTTCGCCCGGCTCGCGTTATCGCTATGGTGTGGGTCATTATCTCGATGGCTGGCGCACTGGCAGTCGGCATGGCTGGTAGGGCATATTATACCGACGGCTTGGTCGACCATGAAACCATCTTTATGCTGCTGGTGCGAGCCATGTTCCATCCGGTTATGGCGGGTATTTTGCTTTCGGCCATTTTAGCTGCGATTATGTCAACTGCGGATAGCCAACTGCTCGTGACCTCATCGGCGTTTGCCAACGATATTTATTATCAGTTTAATAAGAACGCACCGCAGCAGTGGTTGCTGTGGGTCTCGCGTATTACGGTGCTGGCGGTTTCGGTCGTGGCGTTGGCGCTGGCCGCCAATCCCGACAGCAGCGTGTTCGGTCTGGTCAGCTACGCTTGGGCGGGTTTTGGCGCTGCCTTTGGCCCTGCCATTTTGCTCTCGCTGTTCTGGCGCAGAATGAATCTTCAAAGCGCCTACGCGGGTATTCTTTCAGGCGGATTTGGAACGATTATCTTTAAATATCTCAAGGGCCTGTCAGGCGGTCAGGGTATCTTTGCCGTTTATGAGCTTCTGCCCGCGTTCATTCTTTCAGTTATTGTTATTGTTGTGGTCGCACTGGCCACCGAGCAGCCCGGTGCCAAGATTCTGGCACAGTTTGATCTCGCAAAGCAGCAGCAAAACGATTAGGCTAAACTTAGTCCTCAATAAAAAGGCTTGTGCGAAAAAATTGCACAAGCCTTTTGCTGTAGATGGGTGTCGGTAGATAGGGGTCATTTTTAATCTCGTGTTATAATGGCGCGCCAAACCAGTGTATTTCGTTATTTTCCGAAGCGACCGCTTTAATATGGGCAATAAACCGGTCGGAGAGCTCAGACTGCCAATCCTTTCTTTTCAGGCAGTATATATATCGATCAGGCGGGGCAGCTGACAGCATCATGGTGCGGACGCTGAAATTAGCGGTCAATACGCGGGCCACTGAGACGGGCGCAATCATCCAGAGCTTAGGCCCACAGATAAAATTTTCAATTGCCGACATTTGATCCAGCGCAATATGCGGGCGAATGTTTGGGCCAAACCAGTAGTTATGCCATTCGGCGAAGGCGTTGTTCCAAGGCACCTTGATCTCCTGCGTGACGTTGAGCTCCGAGGGCAGCATGTCGGGATGAATGTTGATTTCCTCGCCCGCGACCACATACATTGGCTCGCGCCACAGTGGCAGCGCCTCGACCGATTTGGCGTACATGACGTCTGAGACCAATGCGATATCCACGGTGCCGCTCGCGACATAATCATATGCGTGATAAGAGTGTTGCGTCTCCATCATAAAATCACAGGCGGGGTTTTCGGTTAGAAAACGCTGCATCGCCGGAAAAAGCACATAACTGAGTAAGCTGCCGATAGCCGAAACATGTAACACCGAAGCGCCCTGCAAAAGCGGCTCAGTTTGCATCTGAGTCCACAGATGCTTCCACTTTTCAGCCATTAAAATAAACTGATTCCCTTTTGGGGTCAACGATACGCTGCGAATGCCCTTGCCGCGCAGCAGCAGCGTATAACCGATCTCCTGCTCCAGTGCGCCGATGCGCCGGCTTAATGCGGGTTGACTGATAAACAGCTTTTCTGCGGCAGCGGTCATGCTGCCGTAATGAACAACCGCGAGGAAGGCCTCTATTTCGTTTATCGTCATTTTAAACGCTCCAAATATAAATTTTAAGTATATTATATCTGAAAAATAAGCATTATACAAACTTGTTCTGAATCGATATAATAAAGCTGTAATCGGCAAAGGAGATTTTTGACGAGCATGAAAAAGGTGCATTACAGCTGGGTTATCTGTGCGGCGGGCACATTATTATTAACCTGTACCGTGGGCGCGACCAGCAACGCGTTTTCCGCCTATCTGCCGTTTATAAAAGCGCAAGGCTATTCGGGTGCTCAGGTATCGTCGATATTATCGGTTCGCTGCCTTTTTTCGTTGCTCGGCATGTTTTGTGTGGAACGCTATTATAAGGTGTTGAATCTCCGAACGGGACTCGCACTTTCATGTCTGTTGTCGGCAGCGGGATTTGCTTCCTACGCTTTTGCAAGCGCCATGTGGATGTACTATTTTCCCGCTATGCTGTGCGGCTTTGCGTATGGATTTGGTTCGCTGATTCCTATTTCAATTTTGATTCGACGATGGTTTAGCAGCAAAAGGGCATATGCCATCGGCATATGCGCATCGGGAACCGGTATAGCGACCATTTGTTTTCCACCAGCCGTCACGCTGTTGGTTGAAAACTACGGCCTGTTTAACGCCTTTATGGCGGAAGCGTTTTTTCTGATCATCTGTGCGGGATTGATCGGACTGTTGCTGCGCAACGATCCGCATGAGCTGGGTTTGCGGCCCTACGGTGCGCAAAATAACCCCGATGGTAATGTTACCGCCCCAATAAAAGGCGGGCGTCGCTTGCCAAAAGGCCATCTGTTTTGTGTGCTGGGTGCCCTGCTGCTGCTTGGCGCGGTAGGAACAGCGGGCCCGGGTCACTTTTCAGTGTTGTTCACCACCTCGGGCTACAGTGCGATGCTTGCTTCAAGCGCTGTTTCGGTGTTCGGCATTTCGCTGACACTGAGCAAATTGACCTATGGATTGGTTTCTGACCGTATGGGCGGCTGCAAATCGTCGCTGCTGTTTTTCTTTGTATTGGCGCTGGGGTGCTTAAGTTGCAGCTTCGTTGACGGAAAAAGCAGCGTCCTCGTATTCGCAGGAGTGATTCTGATGGGCTTAGGATATCCGCCCGCGACGGTTGGCATTTCGGTCTGGGCCGCCGATTTTTCGCGGGAGGCCGACTACGCCAAAACGCTTAAATGGTTTCAGATCAGCTATTCGCTGGGCGGATTGATCTTTGCTTCGACCCCCGGCTTCCTATATGATTTGACCGGGCGTTATCAGGTCGCGTATCTCGCGTTTTTAGGCGTTATACCGCTGATGGCGACCGCCATATGGCACGCCTATCATTTCTTAACTCAAAATTCATCGCTCAAAACAGGGCAATAATTTAAAAGACACAAGCGGAGCCGGGTTGATCGACTCCGCTTGTGTCTTTTAAGTTTTTGTTATCATAAAATCGGTGATGGTATTAATAATCAGCGCCAAATCGTCTTGGCTGAGATAGGCGTGAATCGGTATGCTCAAAACCTGCTCGCAGGTGGTCTCCGAGACGGGGAGCATTCCTTTTTTGCCGCCCAGATATGCAAACGCGGCCTGCAAATGCAGCGGGGCAGGATAGTACACCATACTGGGGATACCACAGGTGCTCAGCGCAAGCTTTAACCGGTCGCGGGTCACCCGGTTGGGCAAGCGCAGCGTATATTGCGACCACGCCGAAACGGTATCGGGCGGGATGACCGGCGTAATGCCGAAACGGGATAATGCCGCGGTATATTTTTTAGCGTTTTCATTGCGGGTGGCCAGCTCATCGTCAAAAATGGAGAGCTTTTGCAGCAGCACCGCCGCCTGCAAAGTATCTAACCTTGAATTGATGCCGATAATGCGGTGATCATATTTTGAGCTGCCCTTGCCGTGCAGCCTTAAAGAATGGATGGTTTCAGCGTGCGGGCGGCTATCGGTAAAAATAGCGCCGCCGTCGCCGTAACAGCCCAACGGCTTAACGGGGAAAAAGCTTGTAGCCGAGATTTCGCCAAAGGTACAGGAGGCGCGGCCAAAACGGCTGGCCCCAAAACTTTGTGCGGCGTCCTCAAGCAACCACAGTCCTTCTCTTGCCGCAATGTGGTTTAAACGCCGGTAGTCGGCCGGCACGCCGAATAAATTCACCGCCAGGATACCGACCGGCCGCAGCCAGCCCTCCTGTTGAATCGTCGAGATGGCGTGTTCGAGCGAGGCGGGGTCCATGTTAAAGGTTTCATCAACATCGACAAAGACCGGCGTGGCTCCGCGCAGCGCCACCGCCTCCGCCGTGGCGGCAAAGGTAAAGGCCGGCACAAAGACGGCGTCGCCGTGACCCGCGCCCCAGGCCATAATGGCAAGCGTCAGCGCGTCGGTTCCATTTGCGCAGCACAGACAAAAGCTGCTGCCGGTGCGGGCGGCCAGCCGTTCCTCCAGCGTATCAACCTGCGCCCCGCAGATATAGCAGCAGTCTTGCAGTACCTGCTCGATAGAGGTGGACATGCTTGCCGATAGCCGTTTGTATTGCTCGGGTAGTCCTGAAAAGTTGATCATAACATATCACCACTTTCGAGAACGGGGCCGGTTTGGCAAAATTTATACCGGCGTCCGCAACAACAGCTGGGGTTAGAGGCTGAAATAGGTTTGCCGCAGCGACAGATCCACCCGCGCAGCCGAGCGGGAACACCCATAACCAGTGCGTGGTTTGGCACATCCTTGGTGACGACGCTTCCGGCGCCCACCATCGCGTGGCTGCCCACCGTCACCCCGGCAATGATCACACAGCCTGCCCCGAGCGAAGCGCCGTGCTTAATCAGCGTTTTTTCGTACTCATCGGGCTGCTTGGGGTATTCGCAGCGGGGATAGCGCACATTGGTAAAGGTCGCGTTCGGGCCGCAGAAAACATCATCCTCAAGTGTCACGCCTTTAAAAACTGAGACATTGTTTTGCAGCCGCACCCTATCGCCCAAAACAGCCCCGGGCGCAATATAGGTGTTTTGGCCCAGAGAGCAGTTTTCGCCAATTCTCGCACCGCTGCGAACCACGGCATGGTGCCAAATCTGTGTTCCGCTGCCGATTTCGACATCCTCTTCAACGCAGGCCGTCGCGTGAAGCTTATAGGCCATAGATCAGCCCTCCCCTGGATGTAGTACAGATACCCTGCTAAAACCTGTTTGCAGCGGCTTTTGTGCTCTGTACGGATATCGGACTCTGGGGGCGGTCTTCCCCCCCATATCCCCGCATAGGATGCAAGGCCGCCCGCTGATTTGCCAGTCTTGTCAGCGGGTATCGGTATTATAGGCAATCCGGGCAACGGCACCTGTCCAAATTGCTTTCATTTTCACATTCTATGGGGAAATGGATCAAAAATATGACACAAAAAAGAGCCAATCCGAAGATTGGCTCTTTTTAAAATATCTCAACCTGAGACGGCAAAATGCGAGCTGCCCGCCGAAGTTTGGCTGTTTTCGATTCGGGACAGCCGATCCCCCTGAATGAAGACGTCCCGCAGTTCTTCGACCATGGGCACGATCTCTTGGATGATTGAGGCGTCTTTTTTCACATTTGCGGCGATCAACTGGCGATTAAAAAAATCGTACAGCGCCGCAAGGTTATTTGAAATCGGATATTGTCTGTCCAATGTGGCGGTGAGATAGTTTAAAATTTTCTGCGCCTTTTGCAGTGCCAGATTGGTGGCCGGAATATCTTTTTCCGAAATGCCCTGAATCGCTAGATTCATATTTAAAATCGTTGCCTCATACAGCTTTGTCAGCATTTCACCGTGTGTCATCGTCATAACTGACTGTGAGGCGTATTTGTTATAGGGGTTATAAGCCATATTTTTACCCTCTCTCAACGCACTTATTACATCGAAGACATCATCGAAGTCAACCACGAGCTGGTACCGTTCATATTTGAAATCATCGATTCCATTGCATTAAACTGCTTCCAATAACGCCCGTACTCCTTTTGATACCGTGTCTCAAGCCTATCAAGACCAGCTGTGATATCCTTGATCTGCTTGTAAATGTTGCTGGAGGTGTCAGTTCTGCCCGCAGTACCGGCTATGCGTACGAGGGTACCGGGGTTCGTAGGGCTGGTTCTGGTCGCGTCACTGATCGCTTTGTTGAGCAGCGTGCCAAGACCGGTCTCAGAGTCGGTGAATAACCTCATAACAGCGTTAGGATCCTCTGCAATCAGCGATTTAAGCTTGCTGGGGTCGCTGATAGTCATATTATCCTTTGTGCCGAAATAAGAAGTCGTTATACCCAGATCATAAAGGGCAAGGCTGCCTTCCGGCTTGGTATAAAGCGTTCTGCGCAGGCTTGACAGCACACCCGCCAACGAGCTGTCGTTGCGCAACAGGCCTTCCTTCGCTTTTGACTCCCACTTTTCGATCTGCGAATCGCTCATCTCATCTTCCTGTGTAGTGGTCAGCGGCAGATATTTCTTATAGGTGGGGTCAGCGTCCAACAGCTTATTGATGCTGTTGGTCAGCGTGTTGTAATCGCTTATAAATTTGATGACAGTATCGTAAATTTGGTCGGTGCCCTGTGTGACCGTGATGGTGGAGGCCTCGTCGGTTTCAGAAAGCAAGGTTAGGCTGACGCCGTCCACCGTAAAGGAGTTTGTATTGCGCTCGATTTCGACACCGTTGATCTCCGCGACAGCATTCGAGCCGTCGGTTACCTTAAACAAGTTGGGGTCGGCGGCATAAGCATTTAATCTGCCTTCGGTCTGTCCAAACAGCTTGCCGCTGACATCAACAAAATCCATGGGAATATCGACGCCACAGATGCGGATATAGGCCTTGCTCTCGTCAAACGAGATGTCAAAGTTAGCCGAGCTACCCCCCGCAGCGATATAACCCGCTTTAATCTCTGTGATGATATCATCAATGGTCTTATTGCTGTCAAAGCTTAGCGTTGTTCCGCCAATATTAAAAACAATATCCTCTTCAACACCCAACTCCGCGAGTGTGGTGCTGCCCTCCGCCTTGGTGCTAAAGCCCAGCACAGAGAGGCTGTCGTCATAGACGTGGCCAGTATAGCCGTTCGTCGTGTTCAGGCTGATGCTTTTACCGTCCCCAGAAATAGCAAACGACACATTGGGGTTGTCACTCCCATCCTTACCAAACTGCTCAGCAAGCGCGTCGTTGATCGCATCGACCAGCTCACCGGCTGAGGTGTAGGCGTTGGGAATGGTCAGCGATACCTTATCGCCGTTAATATTGAGATTGACGATGCCGCCTTCAAAGAGAAAATCGCCTTCGGGAATGGCGGCGCTGGTCATGACCGACTTAGACAGTGTCGTGCCGGTGGTGTTGCCGGAAGGCGCAATGCCAAACATCGCGGTCATCAGGTTGCCTTCGCTCTGGGAAATATCAAAGCTATACCCGGCGCCGCGCGCGCCTGAAGCTGTTGCCTCAAGGCTAAAGGTGTCGGTGGTGGCGGAATAGCTGATCTTAACGCCCGCATCGCTGTTGTTGATCGCGTTCATGATCGAAGAGATGGTCTGATCGGAAGAGAAGCTGAAATCCACGCCGTTGATCGTAAATTCCTGCCGTTGCCCAAGAACAGGCGTGGCAAAATAGTTGTCGCTCAACGTAGTGTTCAGTGCGATTTTATTTGAAACGTTTTTCTTTAACCCAAGCGCGGCCATCGTGTCCTCGTCGCCGCTGAGAGAAATTTTGCGGTCGACTGAGGATGAAAAACTGATTTTTCCGCCGGTCTCAGATACGGCGATGCCGGTGCCAAAGGCGGAGGAGATCACTGAATTGAGCTGATCGGCAATACCAACCGTCGTATTCAACGGATTAAAGGAAATTGACTTCGTTGTGCCGTCAATAGTGACCGACAGCGTCGGCAACACAGCGGCGGTGTTCATCTTAAAGGAGGCGCTGCCTGTGCCGGATACACTGGCTCCGCCAACGAGCTTTAGCGCTGTCTCGCTGCCCGCAATTGATACCTTAGCGTCCGCATCTGTAGCCTTTAGCGTAAACGCTCCGTTGACATATTCAACAGTGGCTTTGCCCTGCAGCGCGTTATTCAGAGTCGTTCTGGCCTCCAGACTGCTTTTTCCGGCGAACTCACTGAGTGCGACGTCAATGGTTTCGGTGCCAATCTTAAAGGTGATGGTCTCATCGAGCGCTGTCTTAAGCGCCTCAAGCTTAACAGTATCGACCGTACCGATAATTTCGGCGGAGGCGCGTTTTGTAGCTGTCTGTTTAAAATTAGAGGCAAGGCTCTTGATTTTGTTGACCGTTATGTTGCCGCTGGCGGCGCTGCTAGTAGCCGAAACGGTATAGCTCTTAGATGTTGTCGAAGCGCTTTTCGATTCAAAAAAAGACTGTGACAACAGGTTGGAGGCTTGATTGGTATAGCTGAAATAGGTCGTTTGAAATTTTTGCAGATCAGAAATAACGCTCCGATACAGCTCCTGCTTATATTCCAGCTGCGTTTTTTTCTGGTTCTGTGAATCAATTTTGTTTTGTGTTCCCGCAAGCATCTGTTTGACGACACTTTCGGTGTCTATACCCGAGGCAAGGCCGGAGAACCCCTTGCTTGAGGCGGATAAAGAGTTGATAGCCATGACGTGACGCTCCTTTCTGAAATGTCCAAAATAGTCGTTAATAAAATCTTTCTATGCTACACTTTATATATCGGCAGTAAAAACGAAAAATAAAGCGATTTTATACATTAAATCCGTTGATCCTTTACGCTGATGCTCTGTTCTTGCTGAACAATACCCGAGCTGGAAATATATTTGATCAGGCGAGGCGTATTTTTCGATTCGGCGATGCGCTCTTTCAGCTGATCGCGCAGGTCGATCATCCGCTCAAGGGCCTGTTGGTTGACATCGGTACAACGTGAGATCACAGCTCTGATCTGCTGCGCCTCTAAAAAGACCGGCTGCCACTGCGGGGGAAGCTCTGAAAAATCGCAGCTGTTAGACAATATAGAGTCAAGCGAGGGGGAGACCGCCACGGCGTTGGCGCACTCAGAAATCTGATCGGTCACATTATCTATTTCATTTGCCAATTCAGCCCGTTTTGTGATATAATCAGCCATATCATCCATGTTACAGCTAGTTAAAAGGTTTGTGTAACGTTCAAACTCTAAAAAAAGCGCCAGCTTTTTTTGTAATAATAAAACAACGTCCTGTATCATCTGCATATTAAACAGCTCCTTTTTGCAAGAATACCGGCGGTTGCCATACGAGAGGTGGGAATAACCATCAATTCCATTGAGTTTTCAGCACTTTTAGAATCGGAAGAAAATGATATCCTCGAACCGGGTCAGGCCTATATCTCGTCCGATAATTCCGTGACCTTTACCAGCGATTTTGTACCGCTCATCAAGCTGGGCAGTGAGGTGACGGTGGTTCGCGTCATAGGTGAGAAGCGGCTCGATCGTTTTGTGGGCAAGGTCTACCTCTCTTCCCGCAAATTGCTTAGAATTGTCGACGTTGACAGCGCGGCCATTGACCCAGCGCTCGAGATGTTTGAAAGCAATATCATTTTACCGGCCGATTTTTTGGTCGCACCGGGTGCGACCACTCGCTTTAATATTCAGAAAGCGCGGGCTGTCAGCGGGTTTGTCCGCTATATCTCGCCCCAGTCGGTTAAAATCTGCACGATGGAGTTTGCGGACAAGGGCGACTATCTCGTATTCTCGCTCGAAGACCCAGCGCTTTCGCTTGACAAAATGCTGGTATGCGTCAAAGAGCGCGTGCTGCTGATGCGCAGCGCGGCGTTGCTGCTGTGCGAGGTGGTTTCGCTGAGCATGGAGAACGGCGTGGCAATCGCGGGTTTTCTAGAAGCTTTAAAGGTAAGAGATGAGCAGGACGAATAAAGGCATATATTTAAGGTAAAGCCGGACGGGTTAAAACCCGTTCGGCGTTTTTTTGTTTTGCAGGCTTATTTGCTTGATACTGGCCGCCAGATTGTGCACCGCACTGTCGTCCGCCTTATAAACAGCGGCTACGTTGCTCTTAATCGTTTGCAGCAGCTCATCGCGCAGCACATTGAGCTCGAGCGGCGCGTCGATGCCAATCTTGACCTTATCACCCGAAATTTCGGTGACAGTGATATGAATGTTGTCGCCGATATGAAATATCTGGCCGGGTTTACGGCTGATGACTAGCATGACGATCCCTCCCCGACGTTATTAAGTAGCGCGCGGACAGGATAATCTTGCTCTAAAACCACCTGTGCGGCGAGCTTTTCCACGGGATTGATCACCAGAGGGCTCTTCAGGTTGACGGTGGCGATGCCGGTCTGAGCGGGGACAACCACCAAGCTGCGCAAAACGGCGTCAGCCTGTGCGGAAAGCCCCAGTTTGGACAGAATAGCGGGCGTAATGCTCGGCGCGTAGTTTTCAAAAACGGTATGCGGGTCGATAATGATAAAACAAACATCCTTGTCATCGATCGATTGCAGCCACCCCAAGGCGTCCCCCAGCTCGTCATCGTATAAAATAACAAAACGCTCCTGCGCTTCAAAGCCCAGTATTGGGAGCTTAAAGGTCAGAATACCGTCTTCAGAAATGTCGATGTTGCCAAAATCTCTGGTTTCAATGGTCATATCCAATCTCCTTTATTAACGGTTGACATAGGGGTTCATAAAAGGCCTTCGCAGGTGGGCTTTTCCACCGTAAAAGCTTATACAAGCCGGTTAAAGCCCGGCGCGGCGCTTTCAGGTATGTATTGAAAATCGCCCAGATAGGTGAACGCGATGGAGGGCGGCTGCAAAACCTCAAAGCTGAATTCAGCGGGGGTGTAGCGGCGTACGGCGCGCTCAACGTTCCAATCAATATTCACCTCGGCGGGGGTATATTGCGTGCGTACCTCACCTGGCACAAACGAAATATGGATTGGCGCGGCGGATTTGACAACGAGCGACGTTCTGGACTGCGCAAGCGCCTTTTGATGATAGACCTGTGCGGGCGTAACACCCTTGTCGATCTCAGCCATCTGATCGGCGATCTCGCCATAATTACCGGTTGCTTCAAGCACTGCCTGATATCCGTCCTCGGCCGCGCTGTCGATCAAATCGCCGATGGTTTGCAGCCCGATGCTCGCAAAAAAATCGGTGCTGTCCTGCCGGATCTTCGGCTGCTCAGTTTGCATTGAGAGCTTTGCGTTGGTAAGGTGGGCATCCTGCGTCGCAAGATTCTGCCCGGCGCTGATCGTTGCGTTTTTGAGATGGTATTGATATTTTATCGCGCTGGTGTCATAACGCAGAAGATTGGAAATCGTACCCATAGAAACCACCGCCTTCTAAAACCGTACAGGCTTATTCCCGGTTACAGGAAATCGAAAATTGTCTTGGGCAGAATATTGCCGCCCAACTGCAGCGTCACGGTCCAAGCCATTTCAAATTCTTTATTGTGCATGATCTCCTCGGCCAAATCGATGCTTTCGACGCTATTTTGCAGCTTTTGCAGCGAGACACGGTCGTTTTCAAGCTGCGAGGCGACATTTTCGACAAAGTTGACGTTGTTTCCAATATCGGCAATCGCAATCAACAGGCTGTCGTGCGAGACCGACAGAGCCGAAAGCTCCTGCCCGAGCGCGCTGGTATTGCCGCTGCTCAGATGCTCGGCAATATTGCCGAACAGGCTGAAGAAGTTTTTGGGCACGCCGTTTTGATCAACGCCGTAGCCGAAGATATCCAGACCCGAGAGTGAGGATGGCACCGCTGTGCGGGCATCAATCGTAAATGATGCGCCGCTGCCCGAGACAGACAACCCCAGACCAATATCCAGATAATTGGCGCCGTTGTAGCTGACCTCGGTCGTGGTGCCGTCGCCGTTATCGGTCGCCACCTTGCCATTTGAATCGGTCACAAGCTGATCGATCGGCGTGGTGTTACCGTTATAATAGAGCTTCTGATCATTGCCCACCACAAACGGCATTGAGCCGTCTGCGTTGCCGGCCGAACAAAACAGATATTGGTCGCCATATTTGCTGTTGGCAATGCTCAACGCCTGATCGCGCAGATTGTTGACCTCCGTGGCGAGAATCTGCCGATCTTGATTGCTCATGGTGTCATTCATGCCGTGAAGGATAAGATCATTCATGCGCTCGTAAATATCGCTTAACGCACGCAGGTTAGAGTCAGCGGTGTCCAGACGGCTTGAGAGCGTATCGGCATTGGCAATGTTGCGCTCGTTGTCGTTCAACAGCTTGCGAACCCGCAGTGCCTGCGCAGCTCCCGTCACATTTTCAGACGCCCGGTTGAAAGCGCGCTGTGTGGTCAGCTTTTGGTTAGAAGACGACAGATTGCTGAGGTTCGAACGCATGCCGTTTAAATAGTTACGAACCGTAATGTTATTTGTGATTCGAGTGCCCATAAACACCCTCCTTTAGTTTAAGCGCGGCCTACAAGACCGGTCTTGTTAATCAGTGTATCAAGAATCTCATCCATGGCGGTCATAATGCGGCTCATGGCGTTAAAGGCCTTGGTCCATTGGGTCATATCGACGCCCTCTTCCTCCATCGAAACGCCTGAGACCTCGCTGATGCTCGTCAGCAGCGAATCGGCAATATCCGAGCAGGAATCAAGACAGCCTTGGTTATAAGAGATTTCAGTCGCCAGCTGCGACGTGGTATAAAACTGAACATAGTCGTTAAACGAGCCTTGAAATTCGCCAAAATCATGCTTGGATGAAAATAGCGCCAGTGCGTTTGTGACAAAGGTGGTATCATTGGCGCCTTCGCCGGTGGGATGGATGTCGGTGATTAGATAGGCGGCGTCGCTTAACCATGCGCTGTTCACCGTCAGATTGGCCGCAGTTTCTTCACCGTCGCCTGAAAAGCTGAATAGCTGTTTGTAGCTGCCGGTGAGATTGCCGCTGCCGTCGACAATGGGAATAAAGCTGTTAAAAGCCTTGGCCAGCGAAGAAGCGAAGGCGTCTATCTTGTCCATATAATACAAAATACCGTTTTCAAGCGATTCTCCCGTTCCAACCGCAGCGCCGATGCCGCGGCCGTTGAGCATCTCCAACGCGCCCAGTAAAGAGCCGCTTGTGATGCCGGTCTCGCCGCCGGTGCTTTTCCAAGACAGCGCCACCGTCTTGTCGGTTTTGCCTTTTGAAAGCAACAAGGGATCGTAATCGCCATCCTTGACCGCCACGTGATTGTCGGATCCCATCGTAATGGTCACGGTGCCGTCCGAGAGGTTTTGCACTGAAATATCGGCATATCTTGAAAGCTGGTCGATTAGCACGTTGCGCTGGTCGAGCAGCTCGTTAGGGCCATAGGTTGACAGGTTGCCGCCGTAAGAAACCGTCACTTCGTTTTTGATGGTCTTGTTATAGTTGGCAATCTGCTCAAGCAGCGAGTTGACGGTTGTAACGTCGGTGTTAAGCGCCGTTTTCTGCTGCTGCCAAAGGTTGTTGAGCTTGGTGCTGATCTGTGTGAACACCTGCGTCAGTGTGCGCGAGGCGCTTAGAATGCCGCTGGCAACCACCGTGCTTTGCGCGCCCTCGCCCTGCATGTCGGACCACGCGCTCTCCAGTGCGGCCAGCGCTGAGGTGATCGTGCTTGGCTCAATCTCGCTTAGATTGGTTTCAACATCCTTTAAAATGCTGGTGACGGTATCATAGTAACCGACGCTGGCGTATTCGTCGCGAAAACGTTTATCGAGATAGGAGTCGCGGATCTGCGAGATGCCCGACACCATCGAACCGGCACCGGCCAATCCCACCCCGTTTGAGCCATAACGGCTAAAGCTGGTGTTGATCGACATCGAGACAAGGTCGACACGCTGGCGGGTATATCCGGTGACACCGATATTGGCAATGTTGTTGCCAATGATATCGATCGCCTTTTGGCTGGCCATTAATCCTCTCGTGGCGGTTTCAAATCCTAAAAAGGTCGGTCTCATAATATCCTCCTGATCTTTACCAAAATGGCGGATGCCGGTATGATTTAGACTTTTGTTTTAAAAATACTCGGTGCCTCGGCGTTTTGATAGCCGCGCGCCGCACCGTAGGGAATTGCCCCCGAAGGGCTCTCGCTGCTCGGCTTCGCCGATAAGAGCGTCTCAGGGTTTAATCGGGTGATGTTGGTGTGGGCCACCTCCATCGACTTTTCGTTCGTAAACTTAATTTCATCCACCGAAGCCTGAATCTGCCGAAACAGCGATGAAAGCGACAAGCGGTGCGTTTCAGGAATTTCTTCGATCAGCTGGGCGAAGGTCATATCGGGGCAGCCCAGGCTCGCCTGCAAAGCGATGCGCCGATTTTCATAATTTTCAATCAGCTTGGTATTGGCCTGCGCCGTACTGATCGCATGCTCAATACGGGGCAGTGAGTTTGAAAGCAGCGCAGAAAGCTTTTCTTTTTCGTCGCGGGCCATGCCATGCAACACGGAAGCGTATTTTTCAAAAAAAACAAACAGCTCCGCTGCCTGTACTTCGGTTATCATGCGGGACTCCTTTCCGTTTGGCCACGGGGGCTCAACCTAAAAAATTCAGAATGGAGGCGGCCAGCTGATGCGTGGGCACGCGGTACTCTCCCGCCTCGATCTGGGCAGAAAGCTGCTGGAGTCTCGCGCTGCTGACACTGGTCTCGACCTCGGCGGCGATATGCTGCACAGTGCCGCCCAACTCTACCTGCCGCGCCGCTTCTGAGCTTATTGAGACGCGATCGGTGTTAGAGCCGTTTGCGGACGCGGCAATATTGTCCGTCTTGGCAGAGGACATATTTTTGGTGCTTTCATAAAATTTAAGCGCTTGATTTCGATCTATTCTCATGTTAAATCCTCCCTGAACAGTGCAGCGGATTATATTAAAGCCCTTTTATTCGCTTATAAGTCTTAATCGGCAGTTGTTTTTAAAAATTAAGGGATTGGTTTAAAAATATAAAATTATAAAAATGCCGTTCGGTACAGCCCTTGTAATCGCCCAAGGCAGTTGTTATAATAGAAGCGGCAACGAAAGAAGGGGTTTATCCGGTATTTTGCACCGGGCTTTTTCTGGCTATATAAGGAGAATCTGCGTTATGTGTAGAGTTGTGTCTGTTTCTAATCAAAAGGGCGGCGTGGGTAAAACCACAACAACGGGCGCAGTTTCCGCCGCGTTTACCAAAAAGGGTTTTCGCGTGCTGGCGGTGGATCTTGACCCGCAGGGGAACCTGACCTTCAGCGCAAAGGGGGACAGTGAGCTGTCCGCCTCTATTTATGATGTGCTCAAGGGGGTTGTTAAGCCCCAGCACGCGATTCAGCATGTCGACGCCTGCGACTTAATCGCCTCAAACATCCTCCTTTCGGGCACCGAGCTCGATTTTACCGATCAGGGGCGCGAATATCTGCTGCGAGATGTTCTTGAGCCGCTAAAGCCCTATTACGATTACATTTTTATTGATACGCCGCCAAACCTTGGCATTTTGACCATCAACGCCTTTACGGCGTCGGATTATATCATTGTCCCGGTGCTGTCCGATATTTTTAGCTTACAGGGGTTGGCCCAGCTGCATGAATCGGTTCAGCATATCAAGAGCTATTGCAACAGCAATCTCGAATTTGCGGGCATTTTGCTCAACCGTTTCAATTCGCGCACCGTTCTCGCCAAAGAAATTATGGGCACGGCTGAAATGGTGGCAAAGTCGTTGAATATTCCACTTTTTAAAACCAAGATCCGTTCAAGTGTGATGGTATCAGAGGCGCAGTCAGCGCAGGAGAGCATCTTTAAATATTCGCGCACCAGCCCTGCCGCCAAGGATTATATGAACTTCGCGCAAGAACTCATCGAGAGGGGAATGTAGTGTTGGCTCGTTCCAAGAAAGATATTGACCGAGAGCTGATGTATAAAAAGATTCTGCCGACCGCGATGGCGGCTGACAGCGTCCCGGATAAAGCGGCTTTAAGCAAAAATATGGATGAGACGCTCCCTACGGGCGTTGCCGTCGCAACGCTGGAGGTCAGCATACAAAAGCCGGTCGAAGTTGTTTTTCCGGCCCCTTTGGCTATAGAAGCGTCACCTCAAAAATCGCCGGAGCCAGCGTCCGAAGCGCCGTTGATACCGACGCAGTTCGAGACAGCGGCTGTGCCGGCACCAGTGCAGGAGGCTGCCCATCCGGCAGACGCGGCGGTTGCGGTTACTGAATTGCCGCTGGTTAATCTGATGGAAGCGTTTGTCGAAAAACGGCTGGATGCGGCGCTTAAAAAATTTAAGTGCTGCGACTGCGACCGATGCCGCAAGGATATATTGGCTATCGCGCTCAATAAGCTGCCGCCGCTTTATGTTATTGAGGATGACGCCGACATCCGCGATCTGCACGAGCGGGAACGCGCCGCGCAGGTGGCCACCGCGCTGGTGCAGGCGATATTGGCCGTTAAGGCGCATCCCTCACACGAGATAGTCCGTTAAAAAAGGAGCCCTTCGTATACGAAGGGCTCCTTTTGCAATAACAACGGCGGGCTTGATCAAATTACTCCGAGAAGGGGCGCTGCAAGCTGTTCCAGGTATAGTTAACCGACTCGACGCACTCTAAATATTTTTGCGCCACAATATTGCTGTCAAGGCCCAGATCCTCGGCACATTTTGACACGGCGGACCAATCGGCGGCCTCATAAGCGAGCACCAGACGGTACAGCGTACCGGCGGCGCCGGTTTTGTCAATCAGCGCCTCGCGAATCTCGTCGATGACCGGCAGTTCTTTGAGCGCCTCGGCAAGCGGGATACGCAGAAGAAGGTCAAGCGTTGAGAACATGCCAAGCAAATAGGCGTCCGACTTTGCCAGATCGAGCCGAGTGGCGTACTGAGAAAGCTCGGAGCACAGGCTGCCGCGCAGGAAAGAGGTTTTAATAATCTCGGCGGAGAGATCGCCGTCACTCTGCTTAAAGCTCAGCAGATAGACCCATTGCTTAAGCTGTCCGAGGCCTAAAACCACGAGGGCCTGCTTGACCGAACGCACGCGGTTACGCAGCGCAAAATAGGCCGAGTTGACAAGACGAATCAAAGAAAAGGCCAGCGTGACGTCGCGCGAAATAATCGTAGAAATCTCATCGACGTCGGGCTCGTCGCGCGTAACGGCGATCATCAGCTGAAAGAAGTTGCTCTGCAGATGGTCAAGCCGGTTCATCTTTGAGCTGAAGGCCTGCGCGATGGATGTACCCTGAAAATAGCCGCACCCCAATGCCTTGGCCTGCTCATACTTCTCAGGGGAGTCGACGTTGTAGGCGATAACCTTCTTTTTAAAGCTTTTGGCAATGTCAATGGCGCTCGACGTTGTTTCGTCCAATGCGTTCATATCAATCTTCAGATAATCCGACTCACCCAACAGCGAGAAAAAGCGGGGAGAGAACTCAAAGCCCCGCATGGCAATGCGGTAGCCGGTGCGCTTAAGGTTGATAATCTCTCGCAGCGCATCGGGATGGATGGCCGCGCTGTCATCAATTTCTATAACAAGATTATGGGGGTTAAACATTCTTGGAACCCTGCGTAGCAGCAAATTGGGGGTAAAAGGAATAAAAGCGGTTTTGCTATCCATAAAGCTGTCGCTATCTAATTGGGTCAAAAAGCCCTCGATGGCGTTGGCGGCCAGAGTATCCCCCTGATTGTAGAGGCTTGCGCGATTGTCCTGATAGAGCAGCTCATATCCGAGCAGCTCTTTGTTCTCGCCCATAATGGGTTGACGGACTACATTCATCTGCATAACGGTTCCTCCCGAAGATTACTGCATTGCAATAATTGATAACCAACCATAAAAGGCTTCTAAAAATATAGTAACATATTTTTGGATAAAACGTAAGATCAAAAAACTTTTATAACCAAATAAATACGGGCTGAGGGCTTATATACGCTTGGCCGCCAACCGGCAGACGATTTTTAGAGGTGTAATCAGGTGCGCTTTGCCCAATAGATGTCGATTTTATCGCCGTTCTGCACCGGTTCGATATAAGATGCGTCGTTGCCGTTATGCAGCAAAACAATATCACCCTGTGGCTTGGTCGGGTCGATATCCACAAGATTGAGCATATCCAAAAACTGATAGATACCGCCGTCCGGTTTTGGCGGCAGCGTGCGCTTAATGCCGTTGACGGTGACCTCAAGCGCCTGAACAACCGGCATGGGGAGCGGCTGGGGAGCGGCTGGGGCTTGGGGTGTTGCCGTTGCAGCGCCGTGTGACGCGTTTTGGAGGGCGCCTGCGGCGGGTATACCGGCAGCAGCCGCGATAACCGTGGGTTGCGCTTGTGCCATCTGCACAGGGGCGACTTTTTCAGTCGGCGGCTCAACGGCTGTCGCAGCCGCAGAGGCTGTCGCAGAAATAATGGCATCGTTGTTTTTTAACCCATAGGTTTTAGAGCGGGGCAGACCGTTGACCAAAAAATGCAGGCCTTCGTCGTCCACACCAAGATGATGCAGCAGGTCGCCAAGTGTTTGAATGGTCGAAACCTCAACCCGGTCTTTGTTATGTATCGGCTGCCCCGGCTCGGCACGGCGGCCGTTGATAGTCGCGAAGCAGCCGGCCTCGATGGCCGATCCGTGATAATATACCGTGACAGGCTCGCTAAGGATGGCAAGCTGGTCTATATTCAGTGTGGCGTCCTTGCCGCATTGGGCAAGTGCCACCTCAATTT
Source organism: Bacillota bacterium (assembly GCA_023391005.1). Lineage (GTDB taxonomy): Bacteria > Bacillota > Clostridia > Oscillospirales > Ruminococcaceae > Yanshouia. The sequence goes on from JAEWBS010000141.1 coordinate 46,279, forward strand.
CGTCACCGCTCTTGACCGAGCTTGCAATGCTGGCGGGCTCGCCGTTTAAGCGCAGCTCGGCGGGCTGTAGGTGGCCGCCCCGGGCAATGCAGCGCTTGCCGTTGAGCTCATAGTCAATGCTGCGCCCGTTTTTGCCCAGAATGTCGCCATATTTATAGCCGCACAGCAGCAGCACATCCATCAAAGGCATCACCGTGCTGCGGAAGAGTTGTTTCTTCTCTCCGTTAAGGGTGACCGAAAAGCCACGATGCTCACCGGCTGCGGCGGCGGTGAGCGCAATGCCGAGCGGGGTCGCGTATTCGGGGCCCTGTAAATCTTGATTAGCGGTCATAACCCGCTTCATAAAGTTGTTACCGCCGACCGCGACCTTGCGCGGGTCGATGCTCAACCTGTCCGAGACGAGCGCGCAAAGCGTGGGGATCTTGCTGCCGCCGCCCACAAGAAACACGGCGGCGGGGGGACGGGTGTTCGCTTCTAAAATCTTGTCACAAATTACGCGGCCGAGCGTATCGATCGCACCGCTGACCGATTCGAGCAGCGCCTCGCGCGGCACGGTATAATCAAAGCCCATGATATCGCTGTAGGCGATTTCGGCTGTATCGGTGCCCAACAGATGTTTCATACTCTCCGCCGTTGCAAAATCGACGAGATATTTACGGATAATTTCCTCGGTAATTTCGTCGCCCGCCACGGTGGCCATCGTATAAGCGGTGACGCTGCCCTCCTCGCAGAGAGCGATATCCGATGTGCCCGCGCCAATGTCCACAAGCGCCAAATTCAAAAGCCGAAGCTCAGCCGGGATGACCGCATTCATCGCGGCGATCGGCTCCAGCGTGAGAAAATCGATCTCAAGGTCAATTTTGTTCATCGCCGCTGAGAGTGAGTCAACGACCTCGCTGGGTAAAAAGGTCGCGATAACCTCGACCCGCGCGTCCTTGCCCTTGTGCCCGAGAATGGTGGTATAAGCGTAGTTATCGAGATAAAACCGCTTGACCGAATAGCCGACGCAGTAAAATTCAAGGTCGCCCTCGGCCTCGGCCAGCGCCTCGCTGGCACGGCTCACAGCGCCCATCTCCAGTTCGTAGACCGTTTCTTTGCTGATTGCCTGCTTGGGTGAGATCGCCTTCGCAAATTCAGCGGTGTTGGTTTTCAGCGCGCGGCCCGCCGCAGCTACGCAGACCCTGTGCAGTGTACAACCAATCTGGGCTTCTAAAGAGGCCTTTACCCTACCCGCCACGGCGGCGACCTCGTCAATATCTTCAATCTGGCCGTCGATCATAGCGCGCTTTTCATGCTCGACCGTTTCGATCGCCACAATGTGAAAGCGGTCGTTGCGCATCAAGCCGACGAGGCCGATGATGCTTCGGGTGCCGATATCGAGCGCAAAAATCAGCTCATCGGGGTTGATGCCCGAAATTAGGTTGGCATTCGTTTTCGACCAGTCCTTCATAATTGTACTCCTATAACCGCCCGTCAGTCATAACGGTTCTTTTTCCGGTTCTGAATCTCAATGCGCTGCATTTTAAATAAAATGTTGCATAGCTGATCTATCTGCCGGGTCGAAAAGTTTACAAATTCGCAGCCGTACTGTTTTTGGCCGGGTATGACCCGCTTGACGGGGATCTCTCGGCAGACCCGGCAGCAGAACTCCATTTTTTTATCCATCAGCTGAAAGGTGGTTAGCAAATGGTCGCCCGGATTTAATTTTTGGCTGCTGCCGACCCGTATGCCGCCCAGACTGATGTCGTAAAGCGTCAACGTAATGGTCTCTTCTTCGGTATCTTCCTTACTGCTGTTTTCTTGCTGCAAAACGGCGGTGGCCATAGCGTTTGTGTTAAGTCTGAAATATTTGCGGCGCTCGTAACCCTGCGCCGTGTGAACATCGACAAGCGTCAGCATACTGTTGGTCGAGATATAAACATTGCCGCGCAACAATAAAAACCCCTGCTTAGAGGCAAACGAGATAATTTTCACCGGCGTGTTATAAGCCAATAGTGGTAATCGCTCGTCCTCCTGCGCAGAAATGATGGTTATACGCGTATCATCCTGAGGATCAATCGATTCTACGCGGGCGATCACGAGCAGGTCGTTCTGCTCGGTTTTTATTTCGCAAAGGTTGCCCACCAACTCCTGCAAATAGGTCTTTGTATCAGGCATTATCTGTTCCTCCCGGTGTCTGACGTACTGTCGGAATGACGTAAAAACAATGTGGCTTTTGTTTTTAGAAGGAGCGGCATAAAGCGCATCAGGCAGCGACGCACCGGCATAAAAATTAACCGACACCGCCTGCCGCACTATTTTCTCCCATGGTTGTGGCGCAGACGTTGCCATGGTCAATCGGCCCTTGAGGTATGCACAAAAAAGAGCCTCGGTGGGCGCTGATAAATGGCTGCGCTTCCGTTTAACAAAACACCATTAAATCATATGTTTTTTAAAACACTCTTAATAATACTATAACATTTTTTCCGGAAAGAAACTAGATTTTTTATCGCATTATGGCCGCCCGGAACTATTTTTTTGAGGCGGAATGATGCCGCTGTTCGATCTGCTGACGCAGCTGCTCGGGGCTGGAGCGATTAGATGAGGGCGCTATCTGGCTGTAGTGCTTGATATCGGTTGAAATCTTCATTAACTGGCCGTAAATGATCGCAACAATCTGGTAGAGCTCAGACGGAATCGGACGTCCCACTTCGAGCATACACATCAGCGAGGCAGCGCTGTCATCTCTAAAAACCGGGATCCCCTTGCTTTCGGCAATATCGATGATCTTTTCGGCGACGTTACCGCAGCCTGAGGCGATAACCACCGGGGCGACATCGGTTTCCTCTTGATATTTAAGCGCGACGGCCTTGTTTCGTTTATCAGATTTTGACATCGACACCCGTCCTTCTATGCGGTAAGGTTTTGAATACGTCCATCAACGAGCGGTGCTTTTCAAGCTTGTCTACCGAGAGGTTCAAGAGACGGTACCCCGTGGCGGAAATCTGCTCCCGTACCGGCACCGATAGCGCCGAAAAGGCGGGCAAGTAAGGCGCGGGGCAGAAAAGATTGACCATAATATCCTTGCCGGTGGCGGCAAGCTCGGCCTCAAAGCGGCCGATGCCGTCAATATCAAACACCATGAGCATATGAATACAGTCCTGCACACGGTTGCCCTTGGCGTCGGTGCTTTCGGCGTTGGGGTCGATCCAGATCTCGGCAAAGGACTTTAAATCGTCCGCCTGCACCGGGACAATATAATGCAGCAGCGGCGTAAAATTGCACGGGGAAGAAAGCAGGCTGTAGATGATTTTTTCTATTTTTTCGCCGCCGATCATCGCAAGCTCGCTATTGTCGTTTTGCTTGGCGATAATTTCAGCGATGGTGTTCATGACCTTAGAGGTCTGTTGCATCCGGTCGCCCTGACTGTAGTCATGTAGCAGCTCGGCCAACAGCTGCTTTTGTGCGTCCCCATCCAAAATAGTCGAGAGGCTGCCCGCGCATTCCTTCAGAAAATGGGGGTTATCGTTAAAACGCGAAAGGTTGTAGATGATCATCGGAACCATTTTCTGAAGCTTCGGTGAATATAAAATGCTGCCCTTCACCTCGTTAAGCAGCACTAAGACCTCGTCTTTGAGGGCGTTAAAATGATTCTGTGCCCCAGGCTCTTTAAACCGCCCCGCCAGATCGAGCAGCTTTTGAGAAAGCGAGGCGCTGCTCGAAAGACTCTCAGACAAAAAAGAAAGGCCGTTCGAAATGGATTTTAAAATCTTTTCTTGAGAGGAGAGGGCGTTGAGCGACTTTAACAGGTTGCAGATGCCGTATCGCATCTCAGGCTTGCCGTTTTGCGCCAGCTGCTCACGCAGAAAATCGAACAAATCCCCTTTAAAGGCGCTCGAGGCCTGCTCCTGTTGCCAAAGTTCACCCGCAATATCCGCCGGGGTCATCAGCAAATCGCTGAAAAGCTGTTCAATTTCGGCGGTCAGCGCCCGATTGTTCACCGGGATCAGCTTAATAATTTCTTGAAGCATATCGATGTTCTTCAAAAAGCTGACGGTAACCGACGGGTCTTTTAAAAGATTCATCAGGATGGTGGCGCTATTTTCACGCTCGATCATCCCGTTATTTTGCTGCAATATTTCGCTTTGCTCACCGGGCTTGATCACCTTGGTGATATCCGAAAGTTGAAACGGAATGGAAGGGTCGGCAACAGGGCGGTTGGCCGAAACGGCGGAGCGGTCGATGACAGGGGTTGTAATTTTTAGAATATCCGCCATGTTACTTCACTTCCTCAACACAAAGTTACAAGATAACGTCCTTCATTTAGTAATACAGGAATAATGTGACCGTATATCGAACACGATACCACAATGATTTGTATGTCATTATACCATATTAAAACGACAAAAAACACAAGTATTTTCTGAAATAACCAATTAAATTGCTATTCATTATTAATATAATAGAAATTATTGAAAAAAGTCCAAAAAAGAGTAGGAAATACGCAAAAAATATATTATAATGGTATGAAACAAAAGGTTAAATTATGTAAAAAATATGTTAGCAGGTGAAGAACATGAGTGTTTTTGACGCGAGCATGGTCCCGATGGTGGATATGTTTTTATACGAAACAACCACGCTTTTGGAGCAATTGGATGAGATTTTGCTACAATCTGAGCAAAATCAGGAAATGACAACAGAGGATATCAACGAGATTTTCCGCATTATGCACACCATCAAGGGTTCTGCCGCAATGATGGGCCTTTCTGCCTTTTCAAAGGTGGCGCACCGCGTTGAGGACATGTTCTTTGTTGTACGCGACAATCCGGATATCATGAAAAGCATTCTGAGCAGGCCAATTTTTGATATTCTTTTTCAATCCTCCGACTTTTTTAAAGCCGAGGTCGAGGGGATTCAGAGCAATATCGAAGACTATGCGCCCTCCAATCCGGTGGAGCTGATTGAAACGATCAACGCCGTTGTACCGCAGCTTAAGGGCGAGGCGCCGATACAGGCCGTGCCCCAGACGCCGGTGCAGCCGGTATTAAAAGAGGCGCCCGTTGTACCGCCGCAGCCCCAAGCGTCCTCGGTGCCGCCGAAGGCAGAAAAGCCGCAGGACGCTGCGCCGGCATCGGCAACGGGGGGCATGTACAGAATAAGGGTCTTTTTTGAAGACGGATGCCAGATGGAAAATATCCGCGCCTTTATGCTGATTACCCAGCTCAAGGGCTATTGCGAGGATATTACCAGCGTACCGCCCAACCCCGAAACTAATTCGGACTACGCGGCCGATATCATTAAGAACGGCCTGCTGCTGAACATTAAATCTTCGCTGCCGATTGAGAATATCTATTCGGTCATCGAGGGCTCGGTCAACATCAAGTCATATGAAAATGTCGGCACACACAGCGTTGCGCCTTCGGCGGTGGTCACGGCCGCTGCAGCCGAGCATGAGCGTGCGGCAACGGTTCTTGACACCGGCGCGAGCGAAGCGCCGAGCAGAGACAGCGCCGCCGGCGAGGCGGTACATAAAGGCGCTGCGTCCGCCGGGGCCGGAAAGCAGAGCATGATCAGCGTCAATCAGACTAAGCTTAATCAGCTGATGGATATCATGGGTGAGATCGTCATCGCCGAGTCGATGGTGGCCAACAGTCCTGAGCTTAAAAACCTTCAGCTTGACAATTTTGCCAAGTCGACGCGGCAGCTGCGCAAGCTGACCGATCAGCTTCAGGATATTGTCATGTCGATCCGCATGGTACAGCTGACCGGCGTTTTCCAGAAGATGAATCTGCTCGTACGCGATATGAACCGCAAGCTTGGCAAGGAGGTTGTGCTTAAAACCTTCGGCGGCGAGACCGAGATTGACAAGACCATCAACGACGTACTGGCCGACCCGTTCATGCATATGATCCGCAACGCGATGGACCATGCGATTGAGCCGCCCGAGGAGCGCGCCGCCAAGGGTAAGCCCGAGCAGGGCGCCATCATGCTGGGCGCGCAGAATATCGGCGGCGAAATTGTCATCACCATCGCCGACGACGGACGCGGGCTCGACCGTGACAAGCTGCTGGCCAAGGCCAAAAAGAACGGCCTGCTGACCAAGCCCGAGGCCGAATACACCGACAAAGAGGCGTTCCACCTGATTATGGCGCCGGGCTTTTCGACCAATGAGGTGGTTACCGAATTCTCGGGACGCGGCGTTGGCATGGACGTGGTGCGCCAGAATCTTGAGAAGGTCAACGGCAGCATTTCGGTCGAATCGCAAAAGGGCACCGGTACCACCTTTACGATTAAAATTCCGCTGACGCTGGCTATTGTCGACGGCATGGAGGTTGCGGTCAGCGACGGCATTTATATCATTCCGATCACTTCGATCCGCCAGACCTTCAAGCTCGGCGACGGCATTCAGGTTCTCAAGGACACCGAGGGCTCCGAAATGGTGATGCTGCGCGGCACCTGCTTCCCCGTCATCCGCCTGCACCGCATCTACGAGGCCGAAAATGCCAAGACCGATCTCAAGGAAGGCATCTTTATTTTAATTGAAAACGACCGCAAGGCGGCCTGCCTGTTTGTCGATGAGCTTTTGGGTGAGCAGCAGGTGGTTGTCAAGCCTTTCCCGGCGTTTTTAAGCAAATACAGCATCAAGGGCTACGGTCTGGCGGGCTGCACCATTATGGGCGACGGCAGCATCAGCCTGATTCTCGACGCCAACAATCTGCTCAACAACTTTTAGGAGGTGGCCACCATGGCACAAGTAGCTGTCGACAGCGCTGTCAAATCGGTTGAAAGCTCTGTTTTTGCAGGTAAATATCTGACGTTTTATATTGGGGAAACCGTTTACGGCGTTGCGCTGGAAAACATTCTCGAGATTATCGGTATTCAGGAGGCCACAAGGGTTCCGGGCATTCCGCGTTTTGTCAAGGGCATCATCAATCTGCGCGGCCGCATCGTGCCGGTTATCGACGCGCGCATCAAGATTGGCGCCGGAGAGATTGAATACGACGAGCGCACCTGTATCATCGTCATCAACTGGAAGGAATCGCTGGTTGGGCTGATTGTGGACCGGGTTGCCGAGGTCAACGATTTTAAGACCGAGCAGATCGCGTCGATTCCCGATTTCTCCAGCGTTAACACGAATAAATACCTTTCGTCCATTTGCAAGGTCGGAGAACGTCTGGTGCTGATTCTGGACTGCGACAAATTTTTGGCCGACGATACCTGCGGGAATGCAGCGTTGTGACAAAGCCGTTTGAAGGGATTATATCGCCGATGCTTAAACTGACAGATCAGGAATTTAACGAGTTGAAAACCTTCGTACATAAAAACTATGGCATAGACCTCTCAAAAAAGCGGGTTTTGATTGAGGGGCGGATGTCCAACACGCTTTTAAGCTATGGTTTTACAACCTTCAGCCAGTATTTTGAGTTTCTGTACGCCGATAAAACCGGCAATGAAATGACCAAGATGCTCAATAAGCTTACCACCAATTACACCTATTTCATGCGCGAAAATGAGCATTTTGAATTTTTAACCCAAAAGGTTCTGCCCTTTTTTGAGAACACGCGCACCAACAAAACGCTTTATTTGTGGAGCGCCGGATGCTCCTCAGGGCAGGAGCCCTATTCGATGGCAATGGCAATCAGCGAATACTTCGGGTCGAGAAAAGGGCAGTGGAACACCACGATTCTGGCCAGCGATCTCTCGGTCAACGTGCTGGAAAAGGCGTCGAAGGGCGTTTATACCAGCGAAGAAGTGAAGGATATTCCGCCGGCATGGCGCGCGAAATATTTGATCGACCTCAAGGACGGGAATTTTCAGGTCTGCGAGCAGATTCGGAAGGAAGTTATTTTCCGTAGAATTAATCTGATGGAGCCCTTTCAGTTTAAAAATAAGTTTGACCTGATTTTTTGCCGTAATGTCATGATCTATTTTGACGCGCCTACAAAGGAGCGGCTGGTCAGCAAATATTACGACTGGACCGCCGAGACAGGATTCCTGTTTATAGGGCATTCCGAAAGTATTAATAGGGAGGCCAGCCGATACACCTATATCCAACCGGCAATTTATCAGAAACGAGGCGCAAAATAGTGTTGGTAAAGAAAAAGAGCCGGGTTTTAATTGTTGACGATTCTATTCTTTTTCGTACAACGCTCTCCAAAAGGCTTGAGGAAGATCCATTTTTTGAAGTGATCGGTACCGCCTCGGACGCGTTGGAGGCGATGGAAAAAATTAAAGAGCTTCACCCCGATGTTGTGACGCTTGATGTTGAAATGCCTAAGATGAGTGGCATTGAATTTCTTAAAAAGCTCATGCCGCTTTATCCGACGCCGGTAGTTGTCGTCAGCTCCGCCCCCATTACAACGCTTAACGCGTTAGATGCTGGCGCAGTCGATTTTGTCAAGAAGCCGGTGGTCAATTCCCCGAATGATTTAAATCAGTTTATCCGTGAACTGGTCGTCAAGCTTAAAATTGCGTCGGTTGCCCGGGTGGGGCAGAAAAAGGCATTGGCCGCCCGGCCCGCCGAATCCAAGCCGCTGGTACACCCAGCACTGACCCGCACCATAGACGATATGGTCATCGCCATCGGGGCTTCGACCGGCGGCACCGAGGCCATTCTGGCTGTGGTCAGAGATCTGCCGCCCACGACGCCGGGCATTGTCGTTGTGCAGCATATGCCGCCCGTCTTTACAAGAATGTATGCCGAGCGGCTCAATAACGTCTGCCGCATGGCCGTTAAAGAAGCCGAGCACGGCGACCGGGTTGAAGCTGGAAAAATTATTATCGCCGCAGGTGAGTTTCAGCTGCAATTAGCCAAGGACGCCCAAGGCTACTATGTTAAAAGTCAGCGCGGCGAGAAGGTTAGCGGGCATTGCCCCTCGGTTGACGTGCTGTTTAATTCGGTTGCCCAAACGGCAGGGGCACGCTCTGTCGGAGTCATTCTGACCGGCATGGGGGCGGATGGCGCCAAGGGCCTGCTGCAAATGAAAAAGGCCGGGGCTTATACGATCGGGCAGGATAAAGAAAGCTGCATTGTATATGGGATGCCGATGGTGGCCTTTAATATCGGCGGCGTTCTAAAGCAACTGCCGCTTGATCAGATCGGCGATGAAATTTTGCGCTATTTAAATACTGTAAAATGAATCGTAGCGGATAAAAACGTGACTTGTAAATATAAGTCTCAACCTATAAAAAAAGGCTCTAGCATTTGCTTGCTAGAGCCTTTTTTCTATTTTTTATATGGGACATCACTGCAAGATCTTTATGCGTTCGTAATCACCGAATAGAACAGACATCACAAAAGGATTAACGCGCTATGAGTTATCAATCTCGATGGCTTTTCGATCCCATATGGTTAGCAACAAAACCGCTGCTAAAATCAATGCCGAGCCAATCGCTGTGAATATCCCAAAAGGCTCTTGCAATGCTACAATGCCAAGCACAATGCTGGCAATCGGCTCAAAGGTGCTGAGAATCGCGGCGCGTTGTGATCCAACAATAAAAGCGCCCGTTTGAAAACAAACCGTTGCTCCCAATGTAACGGTCAACGCAAATATTGCGCACAAGAACCACACCTGTGCCGAATCGGGGAATGTCAGCGTTTTTGTTGCGAGCAGAGCGACCAAAAGCACCGCGGAACAGATGATGGACATATAAAAACTGAGCTGAACCGCACTCATGCCCTTGAGGGTTGTCAGTTTATTCAAACCAATGACATAAACCGCAAAGGTAATTCCAGAAGAAAAGGATAGCGCCAATCCCAAAAGACTGGTTTGTCCACCGGGTGTATAAAAGCATAATATTCCCGCCGTACACAGCCCAACGCATATGCTTTTCGTAAGGCTAAGCGGTTCTTTAAAAAAAAGAGTGCAGCCCAGCAGGACAAACACAGGGTAAATGAAATGAACGGTCGTTGCCACCCCGGAAGATATGTATTGATAAGACGCGAACAACAGCATGGGCGTGAAAGCACCCCCAAAAAGCGTGAGAAACGCAATCGGCAGAATGCTATTCCTGTCAAAACGGATATCTTCTCCTCTGCGTTTCACCCAAAAGAATAATGGCAGGATGGCGAAAAAGTTGCGGTAAAACACGAGACTCACCGTATTCACACCATGGCGATAAATCATTTTGGCCACAATTGGCATACTGCCGTAAATTAAAGCAGAGATAATAACTAAAAGGCTTCCTTTTAAGTAACGATTCATAATTTTCTCCTATTATCATCTCTTACCGACAGATTAACATAACGGTAAGCTGCTAACAAAGGATGTTGTTGCGAATAAGGATTTCCTCAACCTGAGCCAGAAAACGCAATGATTTTTCATAATCGTAGTCTACTACGGCATTAGCGATGTAGTTGATTAGACTGATCGGTGCCGCCGAGGTGTTTTTAAGCGCGTTGCCTTCTACATAGCAGGGGAGAATGATATCCGCTAAATCAGCCAATGCGCTGTAGTCGGGCGAAGTAATAAGAATTATAGTTGCTTTGCTGCGCCGCAGTTCCGTTAAAATCTCAATACTTTTGCGGGTATACCTCATAAACAAAAAGTGGATACAAACATCATTCGCGCCTAACGTCAAAAGAGGTTCAGGCATTTCTGTTTCGGCGCGTGCCAATAAGCTGACATAAGGTCTGATGGTCATCAGACGGGTGAATGCATAATGCGCCAATGCGTGGGATTCACGCAGGCCGTTGATATACACATGCTCGGCATTTACAATCAGCTCAACGGCGCGTTTGAGTTGATCAAGCGGCATTTCCATCATTGTGCGGTTAATATTCTGAATATCCCGGCTGAAGGTATTAAACAATAGCTCGTCACGTGACACGCTGGTGTAAAGTCGGTTAAATTTGTCAACTAGGGTACCTTGTTGTACGCGCATATCACTTTGTATTTGTTTTTGGAAGTCGGTAAAGCCAGCATATCCCATTCGGCGGGCAAAACGAAGCACTGTTGTTGTACTTACGTCAGACTTTTCCGCCGTACTTTCCAACGTTAAAAATGCAACATCATTAGGATGCGCCAGAATAAAGGTTGCGACCTTTTGCAATTGTCGCGGCAGGGAAGAAAAGTCCTTGGAAACACGCTGTAAAATACTGCTCATATAAACAGCCCCCAGAAAAAAGTAGTGCCTTTATTGTATAGCGCAATTTGCCGAGATGTCAATGTTTACCGAAGTTTGTTATAAAGTATTATATAATACATTAAATATGATAATTTAATACTAAAAATTTGTCAATAGGTATTAGTTAATCCTAATATTAAAATTAATTGTTAATATAAGCTATAAATGATACCGAATATTAGAGATAATCATGAAAAATTAAACTAAATATTGACAGCACATATTTTGCTTTGCTATATTGAGTGTACTATATAGTACTTTTTATAGGAGCGCTCATTGAGGACCGACGAAAGAATTGCACAAAAAGATGGAGGTAAAAACATGATCCCCAACACAGCATTAAACGGCGCGACGCTAGATGCTCTCTTTGTTCATGTTTCGTTGCTAGGCATTTTACTTCTAATTTCAACATGGCTCCGACTCAAAATTCCTCTGCTCAAGCAATATCACATACCCGCCTCGCTGGTTGCCGGTGTCATCGGTCTTATTTTAGGTCCATTTTTTATTGGCGTTATCTCTTCGGAGGTCACAACTACCTGGTCGGGTTTAGCAGGCCGCCTTATTGTTATCGTCTTTGCACCTATGATGATGGGCAAGAACAAGTACTCGGGTAAATCTATCGCGAAAAAAGCGCTTGGATCAATTATATGGAGCTACAATGCCAGCTTTGTGCAATATGCCTTCCCAATTTTAGTCACCGCACTCGTGTTGACACCCGCCTTTGGCGTGAATGAGTTGTTTGGCACAGTGGTTGAACAAGGTTGGGCCGGCGGACATGGCACTGCGGGCGGTATGGCTATTGTGTTTGAGGAGCTGGGCTGGCTGGATGGCCAATCTTTGTCGGTTACCTCCGCCACCATAGGGCTTCTTTTCGGAATCATCGGTGGCATTATTATTATCAACATCGGTACCCGCAAGGGATGGACCGCCTTTTTACATGATACGACCGGTATTAAAAACGAAGAAGTAGAACTTTTTACCAAAGAAAAACCGGTAAGCGGTCATGACGCTATTAGCTCGGGCGTTATCAATAATCTTGCTTTTCACGGAGCGCTTATTTCAGTGGCCATATTTATAGGTTGGATTTTAAATAAATTGTTAAAAAGCTACCTCAATTTTTCAGTATCGTGGTTTGTTACAGCATTATTTGGCGGTCTTTTCGTTTGGAAGCTGATTGAGAAGACCAGTTGGGGCGATGCTGTCGACAAAGGGACACTGAGCAGCCTACAAGGTATTTCGCTGGAATTTTTGGTTGCAGGAGCTGTTGCCTCGGTCAACATTCCGATCGTCATTGCTTACGCTGTGCCTTTGATTATCACACAAGTCGGCATGATGGTTATTCAGCTGTTCCTTAACATCTGGTTTGCACGCCGAATTTTCGGAGAATATTGGCTTGAGAACAGCATGGTGCTTTTTGGAACCTACACAGGTGTGGCTGCTACCGGTTTGTTGCTGCTCAAAACCTGTGATCCCGAGTCCAAATCCGATGCGCTTTCGGTCTATGCAGCACGCGCGCCCTTTACCGGCTGGGCACTCGGTGGTGGCGTGCTGACCTCGATGACGCCTGTTTGGGTTATGCAGTTTGGCGCAGTCAAGGTAGGATTGGTTTATCTCGCGGGTACGGCGATCACCTTTATTCTTCCTAAGATCTTGGGCATTTGGAACCCTGTTGTCAAGAAAAGCAATACGGTCAACCCCCAGTCTGTATAAAATATAAAAATAATTTTAAACTTTGAAACAGAAGGGATGTAAGCTATCATGGCAAAGAAAACCGAATTTCTGTACTTATCCGAACCCGATATGATCAAAGCAGGCGTTCTTGATTCAAAGCACTGTGTTGATGTGCTGGATGAAATGTTCCAGCTGATGGGCAAAGGCGATTACATTATGGGCGGCCCGCATCACAATGAGCATGGCATTAAAATCAGCTTCCCGAAGGAGAGTCCTTTCCCTAACATGCCACTAGATGGCCCTGACCGCCGTTTTATGTCGATGGTTGCTTACTTAGGCGGACGCTTTAACGTATGCGGTGAAAAATGGTATGGGTCTAACATTGTCAATCCAAAGCGCGGTTTGCCGCGTTCTGTGCTGACTGTTATGCTCAACGACCCCGATACCTGCGAACCGCTGGCGTTGATGTCGGCGAATTTGATCAGCGCGGTTCGTACAGGCTCTGTTCCTGGTGTTGGTACGCGGTATTTAGCCCGCAAGAACTCCGAGGTTTGCAGCGTCATTGGCGCCGGTCCCATCAACAAGGCTTGCTTTCAGGCAATTCACGCTGAAGCGGCAAATCTTAAGAAGCTGGTGGTTTATGATATTTTTATCGAGACGGCACAAAAGTTTGTTGCATGGGCAAAGGAGGAGCTGGGCATTGATGGCGTGATTGCATCTTCTCTTGAAGAAGCCGTTCGGGCAGGCGATATTATCAGCGTTGCAGCTTCTCGGTTAAAGCCTGTTGAAATTGCCGACGAATGGATCCAAAAGGGCTCCACCATTTTATTGACGGGTGCGTCCATCATTGAGGATGGGTATTGGTGCAACACCAAAATCGTTTTCGACAACCCCCTGATGCACGCCGCTTATATGCAGGATGCGCACGAGACGCCCGATGTGCTGCAAGCTTATAGTGGTATGATGGGCGGTGTAATCTACCGCTTGGTGGACGAAGGCAAGTTGCCACCGCTTGAGCAACATCTTTCGTTGGGTGCAATTGCATCGGGATCACAATCAGGACGTACAAGCGACGATGAGCGTATCGCACTGATGACAGGCGGCATGCCGGTTGAGGATGTCGCATGGGGCTTTGAAATCTATTCTCAAGCTAAAAAAATGGGCATTGGACAAACGCTGACCCTCTGGGACGAAGCCCATTGGATTTAATGTTAAATCAGCACTTGTTACATGCCATTAAAGAGGGATAATAGGCGTGTCTCTAGGGCTGTAAAATGCCCTGTTAAAAAATAATGACAAAAAGCGTCTTGTACATTGGCTTTTACGGCCAGTTCAAGACGCTTTTATTGTGTTTAGAATTGGTTTGTGTAATTAAGCGGGCGTGAAAAGAGGGTTACCGCGCGCCCGGCTATTTTGTACCCAAGACAACCTCACCATCGCTATTTTGATAAAAGCGGCACATATTGGCAATATTGGTTAGCCGATAAGTTTCATGCCCAATGGTGATGCGCAGCGGCGGATAGGCTGTGTTGCAGGTTAGAGTAGCGGTTGAAATTTCGGCCTGCTGATCGGTAAACTTCTGAAGTTTCTTTTCCAGCCGGTTTTTCTTAAAAAGCACCAGATTCAGCTTGCCTTTATATTGATCGAGCAGCCTTTGCCGCTCTGCATCAGCCATGTTTTGTGATTGCTCCAAAAACAGAATATCGCTGTTGAGCGATTGAAATTCCGATAGGACGGCCTTATGCTGCTGGCGGATCTGAATACGCTCCTTGAGCATGTTGGGGGTAACCCCCAATACGATATTAATAGGCGTATAAGAGCGTGAACCGACAATCTTAACGTCAATAGAGCCAAAGACGCTGATGTTTCCGCCAACCAGCGTGCCTCGACCAGCCAAAGTCAACCCACCGTCCGCCTCAACGGTGGAGTTGATGACCGACTCCGATTTAATATCGCCGCCGGCCCGCACTGTGCAATTTTCAATAAACTTGGCGGTGATATCTTTTTGTGCCTCTAAAATTCCTTTACCCATGCCGTTGATGCCCTTTTGAAGGATAATATTGCCGCCAGCATAGATAGAGGCGCCCTCAACAATGCCATAAACGGTGACATCGCCATTCGTTCTGATGGAATAACCCTCGCAAACGTCCCCTGAGACAACGACATTGCCGGTAAAATTGATGTTGCCGACCGAATTGTTGACATTTCCGTTGACTTTGAAGGTATGCTCCACGCAAAAGCGCCGATCGGTGAAGACCAGATTACCATCAGTTGCGGCAACAAGTTGACTCATATGCTCGTCAACGGTGACAAGATCAACATTTTCGCCGCGTGGAACGGCGGGCGCCTTAGCGGCGCGTGGCCGCAGAGGCTTATTGTAGACACTGGTGCCAATACTGCCCTGCACAGGATTAATAATTTCGCAGATAACTGTTCCTTTTGAAACATTATTGACAATATGCATGTTTTTAAAATCGATACTGCCATCGGGACGCTCATCAAAATGGGGTTTACTTGTGCGGTCAAACAGCTCTCTGACATAACCGTCCACGCCGTCGACAGAGGCAATGCCCTGCGCAATGACGACGGGCGTATTATAAAGCAGCGAACCGGGGCGGGCGACAAAAAAGTTGTTTAGGGCCTCTTCATCGACGCCAAAGGTAATCCGGCAGTCGTTTAAAATGCGATGCAATATTTCTGGGGTAAAGGTCTCGGCCTCCTCCTCGGTGGGAGGGCGCAGAAAAATACGCGCCTTGGTGGTCGCTTTATTGACCTGAACCTCCAGACGGTGATGGGCGGCCCAAGAGGAGGGGGGCACTATGAGGCTGGTCCAGCTGTCGTTATCCACATTTGAGGGCGCAACGGGAGACGGCAGGCGCTCCTCATCCGATATAGTTCTGTCGGATGAAGAGTCGGTGGATGCTTCGACCGACGGCGTTTGAGCAACTGCGTCTGCATCCGATGCCGGATCAGGCTCGTGCGATAAAGCCTCAAGATTGATCGGCTCGTCCTTTTGTCTCGTCTGAAACAGCCTGTACAATAAGCTTCCTTTTTTTGTTTGATCTTCTTGTTTCATAGTGGCCTCCGCCTTCTGGAACTATTTTTAAAAAATTGTTTAAAAACGCCATTCTCCCTTGAGTGCGGACTTAATCAGCATGGTGCCGGTGGTCGCGTCAAAATAACAGGTGCGACCATAGTCCTTACCCGTGTCCTCAGCGATGATGGGAATGCGAAACCGCGCCAGCCCGGCTTTAACGGCTTGCGTGTTACGTCCGCCAATGTTGCCCAAGGGGGAATTGCTTGTTTCAGCAAACATCTGGGCGCCACCGGCAATTTTGGCGGTTAAAGCCGCCGCGCGTGCGCCCTGAAACTGCATGGCTTTGAGCAGCTCGAGCAGTGCGGTATCGGCAAATTTCAGCGGTTGACTGCTGCCTGAGGATAGCTGTTTGCTATCTGGCAGCATAATGTGCGCCATACCCGCAACTTTTTTATCAGCGTCATATAAGCAAATTGCCACGCAGGAACCCAGTGCGAAGGTGACCAGCTCATCTTCGCCTTTAACCACGTTCATATCCGCAATGCCAACCTTAACCGTATTCTTCATTATTCAACCCCGAGATTGCGCATGATTCTTTGCAGCGAATCTGCAGTGGGAATTAACAGAATATGGCTGGTCATATTCTCGGCGTCACCGTTAAACTCATCCTGAATAAAAATGACCTTATCGCTGATGTCCGCAAAATAAATAGCGGGCACGCTTAAAATGGCGCCGGCCATGTCAACGGTCATGGAGGGAACTGAAATGTCAATGGTCAGACCGGTAAGCTGTGCAATGGCATTAACATAAGAAGCCGCCATAATGTTGCCAATCTCTTTTAAAGCGGAGATTGAAAGCTCGTCAAGCTCATGAAAGCCATTGAAGCATCCACCCAGTAGATCGTTGACAATCGCGTGGGCAAAATCTTTTTCGAGTAGGAACATCATCATGCCGTTGACCTCGCCCGAGATGGTCAGCATAATGCCGACAATCATCGTTTCGGGCCCGCCCAGCTCTTCGGCGACTTTTTCATAGTCGAGCACATTTATGGTCGGCACGCTGATGTTTACCGGCTTTTGCAGCATGGCGGCTAGCGATGTGGCCGCGTTGCCGGTGCCGATGTTGCCAATTTCTCTAAGTACATCAAGATGCATCGCGTTCAGGTCACTATAATCGTTTAATGCCATATATTTATAACCTCTTTCGTTTGCGAATCGTTAAAGGGCGGGACTATCTCAAATTGTTGATCATCTCGTCGATCTGGTCGGCGGTCTGTATGACACGGGCGTTCATCTGAAAAGAACGCTGCGCCTGAATCATATTGACCATCTGGTCGCTCAGTTCGACGTTGGAGTTTTCAAGAAAGCCCTGTAACACGGTCGAGGTTGTGTCCCCGGCCTTGGCCGCAATCGCCTTGCCTGAGATGTCGTTGGCTGTAAACGAGCCGCCGTCGGCCGGCGTCAGACCATAGGGATTAGAAAAATGATAGAGTCCGACCTTCTCGGCCAGACCGTCGGTAACAGGCAGGCCGCTGTCGGTCAGCGTCAGCGCAATGCGCTTACCCTTGCCGTCTAAGACATGGTCACCCTCCAAGGTCACCAAAGAGGCTTTTTTGCCCTCAATGCTTATGGCAAAATTGCCGTTTCGGGTATACTCAATCTCACCTGAGGTCTTTTCTACCGCAAACAGCCCCTCGCCGTTGATGGCAAAATCGAGTGTCCGGCCGGTAGAAAGGTAACCGCCCTGTTGGTACATCAGGTTCACCTGACCGATGCGCACGCCATGCCCCACACGGTCGTAGCTTTTGGCGGCATCGTCCGTCGCGTCTTGGCCCTCAGGCTGATCGACGGTGTTGCCATAATTGCGATGGATATTCATTCGGGTATAGAGCAGGTTTTGAAAAGAGGATTCCTGCGTTTTGTACCCGACCGTGTTGACATTGGCGATGTTGTTTGAAGTGACATCCATATGCGACTGTGAAGCCAGCATGCCGGAGACACCGGTATAAAAAGCAATACCCATTTTCAGCACCTCACTGATATATTATTATAATGACGCGATGGTGGCGGCCCTCTGTTCGATTTCGTCGATCATCATCAGCGCTTTGCTACAGCTCTGGAAATTTCGCTGTGTTTCCATTAATAAGGCAACCTCGCGGTTGTAGTTGGTATTGGAGGCTTCGATCAGACCTTGCCCGACTATGGGATTCGCCACCTCTGAAAGACCCGCGGTATCGCCCGGTATACCCTCGCCGCCCGGCACCTGAAACAGTCCGTTCGGGAATTTTTCAAGCTGGGCCTCGGGTGATGCCGCGATGATTTGCAGCGTGCCGATCATGCGGCCCTTCGTGTTATAAACGGCGCCTTCTGAGTCGACGGTAAAATCTGAACCTTCAATTTTAAGGTCGCCGCGCGATCCCTGCACCCTGCCAACACCCGGCAGAATCAGATAACCGTCCGCATCAATGTCAAACTGTCCGTTGCGGGTCAGGTATTGCCGGTCGTTGTCACCCTTGACCACAAAGAAGCCCTCACCCTGAATGACCAGATCAAAGGGTCTGTCGGTGGTTTTAATCATGCTTTCGTCAAACTGGGTGGGGACGTCCTCAACGACCTTGGCCGCGTCGCCGGTGCCGATAAAGGTGCGGTTATAGCCCTGCTGCCGCGTCAAAAGCTCCTGCTGAAAGGTCGTGCTGACCACGCGCTCGGTTTTAAAACCGGGGGTATTGGCATTTGCCATATTGTTTGCGATGACGTTGAGTGTACGCTGCTGCATCATCATGCCGGAAGCGGCGGTAAAAAAGCCTGTTGCCATGCCGTTATCCCTCCAAATAATCTTTTAGGTGGCTGCGAAGCTTTAAAATAGCCTTTGAGCGGGCTTGGCAGACCCGG
>JAEWBS010000068.1 GCA_023391005.1 Bacillota bacterium
TAAAATCATTTGACGGCGGCCCCTCTTCTTGTATATCTTCTTTTCCCCCATAGCAAAGCCCCGGCCGACGCGCTGCGTCAGCCGGGGCTTTGCTTTATCGGGTGTTATGTTTAATTATGTACGACCCTTAACCCGCCGCCTGCTGTATAGGCTTATTGGGGTTTAAGCGTATCTCGAGGCAGACATCCCCCGCCGAGCTGGACAGCCAGCAGGTATTGTATAGTTCATACTGTGCGCTGTCATCCGCTTTTTTCAGCTTGGGCGGGCGGATGTCGCAGTTGAGATCATCACTGGCCAGCATTGTAAGCACATTGCCGCTGATGATATTAGAAATCTCCGAAATGGCCGAGATGACAAAATCGTCCATCTTATCCATCTCCATGCCGCTCATGATGCCCACAATATTCAGCGAGGTTTGGTTCGGGAAGCGGTAGACGACCTCACCGGCCAGATCGCCCACAATCTCAATCGAAATATCCAGCTCGTCCTCACAGTCGCAGTCAAAATCCGCCATCTCTTGGTCACAGAGGTCGCAAAGATCGAGCATCAGCTCAAAGACGTTGCAGGTGGCCTGCAAAAACGGAACATAAAATTTAGACGGCATCACCGGTCACCTCCTTTGCGGCCGCATAGTCAGCTATGCGCTGATCCTCAGCCGCCACATGGTTAATCAGCCAAGCTAAGAGCTTCCCGGCAAGCCGCTGCATCATCTGCTCGTCACAGCCGGCGCGCTCATATTCGCCCGATACCTCCAGCACATAGCTGACCATATTGTCGTGTATCTTCTTATGCGCCTCAAAACCGGGGTAACCAATTTCCTGCTGATACGCCTCCTCATCCCGAAAATGCTCCACCACATAGGCCTTCATAAATTCCAGCGTTTCGTTGACACGCTGGACCTTTTCCTCCCATGTGGCCGATGAACGCAGGGTCGTTACAAATGTTTCAACACGCTGGAACAACTCCCGGTGTTGTGCGTCCACAACCGGTACGCCCAGTGCATATTTATCTCTCCAAAGCATGGCACCCATCCTTTCACAGTCGATTTGTCTCTATTCTAGCAACATTAACAGACGATGTAAATTCCTCTTCGACAATAAATTTAAAAAACTTGGAGTGCTGACATCCTCCGACCGGCCTTAAACGTTAAAGCCGCCCCGGCTGGGGTGAACAATTGCGCACAGCTGTGCGGCGTCTTAGTCCGACCGGGCATTTTAACCGTCCAAACGCCGATGCCGCTATATTTTAAAAGCCGCGCTTGACCGTTTTGGCGGCATAAAAGGCCGGGGCCAAGCGGATTGCTTAGACCCCGGCCTTGCGCCGCCAAAAGGCTGCCGCGCAATGCGCAAAATTGATCTTTCTGTGCCACGCGCCTAGTCAGTCCTTTGCCAGCACCTGCTCAATTTCAGCAATATACAGGATGTGATAATCCTTGTTAGGGTACCATTTTTCATCTGACGCCTTGTCGATAAAGCAGTCGGGCAGCATCGCCTGCTTGTAAAGCTTTTTGCACACCAGTACAAGACTGGCCTCTTCAAAATAAGGGGTGTCCTGCGCATAGGTCACCGTCAGCCCGGATTTAGAAATTTTATCCTCATCCCTGCCCGATACGCTGCCAAGGTAACCCAGCTCCTTTTTATACCCGCCGTCAAAGAAGGAAAGCGAAAGAGACTCGGCGCTATCGACAAATTCCCGGGTATAGCGGCCGGGCCGGATGACCACAAACGCAACATTCTTCCCCCACATGACGCCCAAACCGCCCCATGCCGCCGTCATTGTGTTGACCTTGTCCCCCTTTTGTGCGGTCACCAGCATCCATTCCTGACCGATCAGGCTGAAAGGATTTTTTTGCAACGCCTCGGGTTTCAGTGTTTTCATCTCGACAAAACCTCCTGTTTGTATTCAATTAGGCACGCGTCGCGGAAATTTTATCCCCAGCGATAGCACCCTTTATCGATCTATCTATAGTATAATCGTCGCAAGACGGCTATTATACCGCAAGAATGCACGGCGACTCTCCGCTTAACGCGGCAACCGCTTATATACTGCGCAATGATTCCATTCGCTTACGCTCATAGTATAATATACGGCCATGCCAAAATACAACCGTTTTTCGGCCGGATGCGCGTAAACATCAATTTTTTGAAGGCAAACCGCATCACATTTGAACGCTTTAATTTTTGCTTCATATAATGACATAGAGAGGAGATGAAATGTATGGCGAATTATAATAACAACGCCGCTCCGGCCGCAACGCCGTCAGCCGCCGTCAGCCTGGATGCCGCGCCGTTCCCGGCGGCCAAGGGGTTTTCGCCGCCCGTGCCCACCCAAAACCTGCTGGCGGATATGTGCAGAAACGCCGGTTCCCAGCCTAGCACCCGCCTGAGCGTCGTCAATTCAAAGACCCCGGCCGATACGGCACGCCCTGTCTACAGCGCGGCTCTTTCTATGGCCACCCAATCGCCCATTGCACTTGCCGCCGAATTGGATAAGACCGGTCACCAGCGCCTGTCGGTCGTGCAAAAACAAAAACCGGCGACGGCACCCGCAGCACCGGTACCACCTACGCCGACGGTACCCGCAGCGCCAACCCCAACGACGTCAATACGTCAGCCCGACGCGCCGGCCGCCCCAAAGCCGGTTGACAGCCGCGTTGGTCTGATGCCCTGCACCGCAAAGGATTCTGAGGCGATATTCCCACAGGTCGAGGCGCTGTCCACCGTGCTGGCGGGGCAGCCGTTAAACTTTGGCGAGGCGCTATTTTCTGAAAACACCGTTATCGAGCACCAGCCCAACACCGAGGTTTTTTGCGTTCGCGATGCGGGTATCTACGAATTGTGCTACAGCCTTAATTACGAGGTGGCCGCCCCTTGCCTGCTGATTTTTGGCTTTGAAGGCTTTTCACAGTCTTATTTTAAGCAACAGGTCACACAGGCCCCGGCCCGCGGCAAGCTTCGCGCGACAGTGCGACTGCTGCTGGATACCGGCACCACGCTGCGCCTTGTACTGGTGAATGACCCCGCCGTCCCAACAATTGAAAGCGCGCTGGTCAGCAACGCCACGCTTGAAATTAAGCAACTCTACCGCTTAAATATCAGCGGCGACAACTACAGCACCGGCGCCCCCGCAAAAAATTTCAAGTCAGATCACAGCTTCTTGCCCTCGGCGCGAACATAGCCCCGTCCCCGCAGCAGCACGCCGGCCCCGCCTCCGCGTAGAACGGTGTTACAATTGTATAAACGTACATTTAAACGAACATTTTAAATGTTATTTTAAACAGACGCGGTAATAAAACAGTCCAAAACAATGGGCCTGTCGTACGCCCGCCGCAGGGGCACAAAGGGCTGCTGGGGCGGACGGTCGGGCGTCAGGCCATACGTATGTTTGCGGCTTGCGCCTGTGCAAAGCACATCCACTCTAGCGCATTATCACAGATTTATTCCATCAAAGACTCGCTGAAAACGCCCGGCGGGTCTTTTTGTCGTTTCTACAAATACAGCGTATTCTTGAGCCAACCGGCGGCACAGGCGCTTTAGTCCGGCAGCGGTTCTGTGCACAAGCTATAAATCAGTCACCACGAAATATTGTTTTGTCTAAAATATGCATATATTCAAAATATATGATGATTTATTTCCGTTTTTAGTATATAATGTCAATAAAGGGCAAGGTCAGACATCAGCTCCATACCCGGAAAGCCGATGTCCGCCCGGGGCACAGTACACCAGAAGATCGGTGGTTCATAACATATAACATCATCATCTAACCATCCGTTGAACTGACAACATGAAAAACAGCCGGGTAATGAAAGGAACATCATGCTATGAAGAATCTATCGGTCGGTAAGAAGCTTGTGCTCGGATTTGGCGCCGTGCTATTGCTATTGCTGCTCTCGGTTGCGCTGGCGTTGCAGTGCATTGTCAGCCTCGGCACACAGGTGGAGCTCTACGGCAGCCGGACGCTGCCGGATAATACGTCTGTCTGGAGCCTTCAGTATCGCATGGCGTCGGCGCAGCGCTATATTGAACGCGCCTTTATTGAGACACGCCCCGGTACCGTTGCCAGCATGCTTGAACAAGCCCAGCAGGACGGGCAGGCCGCCGTTGCCCTGCTATCAGCCTATAAAGAAAACCAGCAGGACGAGACCCTCACCGCGCAAATCGCGCAGGTGGAAGCATTGATTCAACAGGCGGGCGCGGTGCGCCAGCAAATTTCAACGTTGCTCGAAAACCCAACGGCCGCCAATCAGGCTCTGGGCTACACGATGTTTCTCAACTCTTACGTGCCGCCCTTTGATCAGGCGGCATCTATTCTGTCCGAGCTCGCCGCCCAAGCCGAGGTGCACGCCGCCCAGCAGCGCGACTATGCCGCCCGACTGGTCATGCAGGCCTGGATCTCACTGATTGCCTGCGGCGTTGTGTCGCTGGTGCTGGCGCTTATGGTCAGTACCGCCATCCGCAAATCTATTCTGACGCCCGTCAAGGAAATTGTCACCGCCTTTGAAGAAATTTCAAAGGGGAATATGCAAACGCAGATTCATTACGAGAGCCGGGACGAGATGGGGCGTATGGCCAAGCTGATCAGAGAATCCAACGGGATACAAACGGCCATTGTCACCGACGTAATCGACAAATTCACCAAAATGTCTCAGGGCGATCTACAAATTGAGGTGACCGAAGATTATCCCGGGGACTTTGCCGCGCTCAAACAGACGATTTGCCGCACTGTTGACACGCTAAATCTTACGATGCAAGCGATCAGCCATGCTGCCGAGCAGGTCGGCAGCGGCTCCGAACAAGTTTCAAGCGGCGCACAGGCGCTCGCCGCCGGTTCCTCCGAGCAGGCCGCCGCGGTGGAAGAGCTTTCAACCTCGGTCTCAAGCATTGCCCATCAGGCTGAGGAGAACGCCGCAAACGTCGAGATTGCGACCCGATATGTCGCCGAGGCCGGTTCGGGCGTCAACACCGGCAACCAGCACATGGCAAAGCTGACCCATGCGATGGAAAATATCAGCGATGCCTCCGCGCAAATTGCCAACATCACCAAGGTGATTGAGGATATCGCCTTTCAGACCAATATTCTAGCGCTTAACGCCGCTATTGAAGCGGCCCGCGCCGGAGAGGCGGGCAAGGGCTTTGCCGTAGTGGCCGACGAGGTGCGCAGCCTTGCCGCAAAATCGGCCGAGGCGGCTAAGCAAACCACCGCATTGGTGGGGCATTCAAATACAACGGTGGCCGAAGGCTCTGAGATCACGCTAAAAACCGCACAGATCTTGCAGGAGGTTGAGCAAAAAGCCAAAAACGCCAACGAGAGCATTTCTAAAATCAAATTGGCCTCAGCCGAGCAGGCGCTCGCCATTGAACAGGTGCGGCAGGGCCTCGCTCAGGTAGCCGCTGTCGTTCAGACCAACGCGGCCACCGCTGAAGAGAACTCCGCCACCAGCGAAGAAATGTCGGCTCAGGCGGTTGCGCTGCGTGAAGAGGTTGAAAAGTTCAGGCTAAAAGCCGCTACCGGACCAGCCCTTGCGGCACCGAGACAGCCCGCTTACAGCCCGGCCGCCACAGTGTATGCTGAAAAATATTGAACCGATTTAAATAACCTCGTAAGCGCGATGGCAACCCCGTCCAAATAAACCGGGCTCCCGCTTTTAAAAGCGGGAGCCCGGTTTGTCGATGATTTTAAGATGGGTTGCCACTGCACCCGTACTGTCGGAACAAAGTGTTAAAGCCACTTGATATTTTGCTTGGATCGACTAAAATAGATCATGAATTACAGTAGACATAAGCGGCTGCCACATAGATGAGGCCGACAAATCCGCCCGCGCGCTAAAGGCCGACATGCACCGGTATAAAACTGTGCGAAAGATACCGGCACACGGCTTACGCGAGGCTTTGGCGCATCTTCTTAAGCACCGCGATAACCTGTGTGGACATGGCGTCGATCTCGTGCAGCCCAGTCTCCGCCGCCGCGTGATCCCCGGCGTTATAAGCCTTGATCGCCTCGGCCGCAGCCTGATGCAGCCTCGCGTGCGGCGCGTCAATTTCGCGGATGTATTGGGCGATAGCCGGGTTGTTTTTGCCGTGCTTCTCAAGCCATTGGCCCAGCCGACAGCTATGGTGGTTGCCGGCCTCGTGCTCGTTGAGGCGCTCAAAGCCCAACAACATATTATAGACGCGCCACTTCCAGTAGATGTGGTCGCTCATATAAAACGTGACGGCGTCCTTCGGGTCGAGCCGATCAAGCATATCCACCGTTCGGATGCGGTAGCTGTTAATCTCTTTAGAGATATCATAAAAGCCCCGGCCGGTTTTGATGCAGTCGTTATAAAGGCCCGCCGTTTTCTCGCTGATGCCGGTGAGAGAGGCGGCCACCGTGTCGGTGGCGGCGGTCTGCTCTTCGATGCCCGACATAATATGCTGCATGTTGTCGTTGATGCCCTCAACCGCCTGATTAATCTTTGAGACATTGTCTGAAAGGATGTCGACATTGCTGCGGCAGTTGTGGAACTTATCGGCAATTTTCGCGATTGCGTCAGATGAGGCCCTGATGCCGCCGCTCATAACGTTGAGCTTCTGCTCGATATAGCTGGCCGATTGTGCCGAGCTCTGTGCCAGCTTTTTAATCTCCCCCGCCACGACCGCGAAGCCCTTGCCCGCTTCGCCCGAGCGCGCTGCCTCAATCGAGGCGTTGAGCGCCAGCAGATTGGTCTGACTCGCAATCGAGCTGATCAGGTTGGTCAGCGAATCAATTTCGCTGGCTTGCCGGTTAAGATCCTCAATCGTTTTATGCGCCTCTCGAATATCATCATACGCCTCGTGAATGCCCTGAAGCGTCTGCTCGGAAAGTTCCCGCCCATGCAGGGCTAGCCCGGCTGTATCCTGCGCGAATTTGGCCGACTGCTGCACAAGCTCAGACACCTGCTCAATGGCCGCAGCATTTTCCTCGCCCGCTGCCGAAATAGCCTCGACCATCTGCCGCTGCTCCTGCACATCGAGAATCATCTGGCGGACAAAGTCCATACTCATAATATTTTGCATCAGCGAGTTGAGCTGTACGGTGATGTCATGGTGCTCCCGACAGTTCATCTCCTTCGCGCGGGACATCGCTTCGCCCACAAATTGCAGTCTGGGATCGAGCTGCGTTGTGTCATCGCCTGCATACTGCTGCAAAACCTGCTCGAGGTAATTTTCCAGTTTGGCATGAGAAACTTTTTCGAATTTTAATCTTTGTGTCATATCCTTTTCCCTTTCGGCTGTCTGGTGGTTACTGCGATGTAAATACCCCATTTTTAACGCAATTTGTGTATTATAATTCTATTGTATTTGTCGAATTCTGTCAATAAATGCGTTTTAATATTCCACTTGAGACCGCGAAAATAGTCAAAGACATTCATTTATTTGAATATTCATTTTGTGTCTTTTGAAATGCCCTAGATATATTTTCAGCGAAGCTGTATAATAAAAAAATCGTGATGTTCGGGGTGCTTTAAAGGCCTGCGACCTCAGAAAGCCGGGGCGTGCAAAACTTTTGTTGCTAAAAGACCGGTAGGCAGCACAAAGAAGACTATACCGAATTGGGAGATCGATATCCTTGAATAATAAGCGTTTGCCGATTAAGAGGGACCCGTTTCAGATGGCCTCTTCACAAAAGGCCGAAATTCCGCTTATCAATCAGATACGGCAGGAATATAGAAAAATCGACAACAATTGGCTATTGGTGCACTATCGCGTCTCGCTCGGGCTTGTGCTGTTTTCTCTTATTATAGAATTTGGCATTGGCTTTTTTCTGATTTCCTCAGATCTTTTAGCGATCGCGGCGGATCGGTATATTTTAAAATATATCGCCATGCCTGCCTGCGTCAATTTCACGCTTATTCTCATTGCGACAATCGCTTTGCGCACCAAGCGCCTGACCCAATCAGCCAAAGTTTATATGATCTCGCTGATTTTTCTGGGCGTATGCTTCGTGCTGGTCACGGTGCACAGCATCTTTCCGGCAACGTATTATCTGTTCGCAATCGCCGTGGCGATGACGACCATCTATGCCAACTACCGCCTCACCTGTGTGATGGGACTTTTGGGTATAGCCGCCATTTTCACCTCAGAGCTGCTGATCCGGTGGGATTCCGAAAAGGTCAGCATTTTGAGCAGCACCAACCAGTCGATTAACTTTGGAATCGCGCTGTTCATGTTGGCCGCCTCGTCTTTGGTTTCGGTCGTTCAAATTCGTTATGAAATTGATAAGAACGAGGCCGGTATTCAAAAAGAGCTTGAGCGGCAGCTGCTGCACTGGCGGCTGCGCACCGACGAGCTGACCGGTGTCTTCAGCCGAAAAGCACTCCATGATCTGCTCCGATCGCTCGACGACAACCCTTCTGAGCACCACTGCATCCTTGCGATTGTTGATTTAGACAAGTTTAAAGGCATTAATGACTGTTTGGGGCATCACGCCGGTGATTCTTATCTGGTTGCTTTCGCGAATATTCTCAAGGAGAACAGCACCAACGCCGATGTCTATCGTTATGGCGGCGATGAATTTTGTCTCTTGTTCCATAATACCCCCATGGATGCCGCCGTCGAAACCTGCGGGCAGCTTCGGCAGCAACTGGGCGCTTTAACGTTTGAGGAATACCCACAGCTAAAGCTGACCGCAAGCTTCGGGTTGGCGGCCTATACCGGTAACATAACCGCCGCACGGCTGTTCATTAACGCCGACGAGGCCATGTACAAAGCCAAGAGACAAGAAAACGGTATCTGTGTCTTCACGCCCCCCGGCCAAGAGAACGCGTTGTAATTTCTTAAGACGATGTTATTTTTATTGAAAAATGAATAGGCATGCTATAAAATGGATTAAAAACGGGAGGGGAAGCCTTTGAAAACAAATCTTGGGAGAATCAAAAAGAATATCGAGACCCTCGCGACCTTTAACGCAACCCCGGGCAACGGCGTGACAAGGCACTCTTTTACGAACGAGGATAAACAGGCCAGAGCCTATATCAAAGAGGCACTCGCCCAGCTGGGGCTTAAAATCTGGGAGGATGGCTACTCTAACCTCTTCGGCCGGCTGGAGGGCGAAAACCCCGACGCACCGGCCATTATGATCGGCTCGCATTACGATTCGGTCACTAACGGCGGCCAATTTGACGGGCCCGCCGGACTTGTGGCCGCACTTGAAACGCTGTGCGTCATCAAGGAAAATAACATCGCGCTTTATCACCCGATTGAGCTCGTGGCCATGAACGATGAAGAAGGCGTCCGATTCGGCACCGGCGTCTCCAACTCTAGAGCGATGGCAGGCGTCATGCGGGACGAGGAGCTCGACACCGTCAAGGATAAGGACGGCGTTTCGCTGCGTGAGGCCATTGCGAGCCTTGGCATTACGCCCGACTTAAACAGCGCAAGGCGCAAAAAAGGCTCGCTCAAGGCGTTTGTCGAATTGCATATCGAGCAAGGCCCGATTCTCGAGAACGGCGGGAGCGACGTCGGACTCGTAGAGACCATCGTCGGGCTCGACCGTTATGAGGTCACCATCCACGGCAAGGCCGGTCATGCCGGAACCACCCCGATGGACAGCAGAAACGACGCGATGGTCGCGGCCGCCGAATATACGCTGGCTGTGAACAAAGCCGTAAAGGAGGTCGGCCACGGTACTGTCGGCACCGTCGGGCAGATTAAGCTGTTCCCCAATGCGTCCAACGTCATCCCACAGCAGGCGGTTTTGTCGGTCGACGTCCGTTCCACAAAAGAGCCGTATCTGACGGCGGTTGAACAAAAGCTCAAGGCCGCTATCGCGCAGATTGAAGCGGCGCACACGGTCAAAATAGACGCCGTCAAAAAGCTGTATGTTCCACCCGTGGATATGTCCCCCGAGACGATTGCGGTGATGGAGAACATCTGCGACGCGCTGGGCTACCGCCATGTAAAAATGAACAGCGGCGCGGGACATGACGCGATGATTATGGCGCAGATCACCGCCGCCAACCTTATTTTTGTCCCGAGCAAAAATGGCCTGAGCCACCACCCCGACGAGTGGACCGATTATGAGCAGTTGCAAAAGGGCGTCGAGCTGATGCTTGAGACGGTACTCAAACTGGCCGGTAAACAATAATCGCACAAAGGGCTATCCACCCCCTTGACCCAAGCGAAGGATACTGCAAGCAATTTGCGGTATCCTTTTTTTTTGAGTCATCCGCCCCGGAGTACGCACTATAAAGGCCGTGCTTTATCGCGCTCGGCCAATTCAAGGACATTATGACATGCATACAAAATTGGCAAGTTAACTTTTTTAAGCATGGTCCATAGCTCGCCTACAGGCGGAACAAACAAAAATGCCCGTCGTAAGACGGGCATTTTGTTTCTCCTTTAATATTGCTGCCACACACAAGGTTCATTGACGTGAGTACCAACGCTGACTTCGTCTGAATATCAGCATACCCTTGTCTTCATGCTTTACACCTGATAAGCTCTTTTCCGTTATGCAGGCTGGTTTGGTTACGGCCACTGCTTTTAGAAAGGTACATTGCCCGATCCGCCTGTGTCAGCAGGCTTTCTAGTGTTTGACCGGTTCCAGCCGGGCAGTGGGCAATTCCAATACTGGCTGTAACGCCGATGCTTTGCCCCTGCCAACAAACGGTCCTGCCTTCAATCGCTTTCTGTAGGGCTCTCGCTTCTGTTACCACCCGCGCGGCAGAAATGTTTTCAAGTAGCACGGCAAATTCCTCGCCCCCGTAGCGACCAACAACATTCCCTTGACCAAAATAATTCCCGATAGTATCCGCAATGGCTTTTAGCGCGGCATCTCCGCAAGGGTGCCCATAGGTATCATTCACCTGTTTAAAATAATCCAAATCAATCATCAGCAGAGCAACATCAATCGCCTTTGTTTTGCTCCGCTCCAATGCTGCTGTCGCAAGGTCAAAAAATGTGCCTCGGTTGTAAACCCCTGTCAACGCATCCACCGTGGCCTGCCGTTGGAGGTTCTCGAGCAACCTATTTTCTACCGTGACATTTCGGAAGACGACACATATGCCGCTGTGCTTTGTGCCACGAAGAATGGGGTTTGCGGTGATCTTATAGTGCTGCGCCTCACCACCTGTCGATATGCGCATTTCTCCCTCGCTTTTAAACCCGCGCACCCGCTTCATTGATTCGCCGGGGATCAGGGTAGAAAGCTCCGGGAACAGCCGTCTTGCCGATCGGTTTGCATCCAAAAAACGAAAGTCGTCATCGCATACAATAAAAGCGTCCTCCAGCTCGTCCATCACCTGCGCACGCGCCAGCGGAAGCACATCCAGCAGGTTATGTGCCAAAGCCAAATAGAGGAGTACCGCCACGGAAGTGACGTAGGCAATTGGTGTCAGATCGTAGCTATGGCCCCCACTAAGAAAGACGAAGGATATGTTCGTGGCAAGGGGAATAACCCATCCCGTCAGCAGCACAAGGCTTTGCCGTCTTTGCAGTCTGCTGCCGTTTTTAATTCGCTCAAGGATCATCGCAAGGGACAAAAGAATACAGCTATAGTTGACGGCAGTACCCAAATAATATGTAATACCGTTGGTGTGTTGAACACTGGTGATATATCCGTTCGTGCTGTACCATATATCGGCGTAATGCAGCCGCACAAGCGGGAATGCCTGCAAGGCCAGCATTGAAAGAACAGGGATTACAAAAACCAGAGCGAGCTTTATTGGGGTAAACCTCTTTTTTTCATAAAAGTCTCTATTGAACAGATATGTCAGCGGCAGAATAAAGGGGCCGCCTATATACTGCACACGAATACCGTAAAAAGCCGTTTCCAGAGTAGGTGCTGTAATCTCAAGCAGATTACCAAAGACATAAAAAAGGTTGGCGACAGAGAGAAGGATCAGAAAAAGCGATTTTTCAACGGTGTGTTTGGCAATGGCATAAATCATCATCAAAGCCGCGATTACCACCGATAGCATAATAGCCAAAACAAATATATTCGGCATATTATTCCCCTCTCTATATAATGACTTTATTATAACACAAAGGAGCCGTATCCGCAGCTTTTCAACATCTCCTTGGGCATCAAAAAAGCGCACCCCACGACTGGAGCACGCTTACGAATTGGGTAATACAATTTAGATTTTATTGCCCTAATGTATCAGACATGCCAAAGTCCCTCTGGACCATAGATGATGACACCATCAAAGTATCATAAAAAAGGCCGCACCGGCTATTCTTTAATTTTGAGAGGTAAAATACCGTGGGGCGCTGTGTCACAGAAAGAGCAGGGCTTATTTTTATAAAGAGACCATCGCCTTCGCTTCTTTTACTTTCAGCATCCACAAATATACTGCCTTTCGATAGAACCGGCGGTGTCGGGTTATCACCGCCGGTTGTCTCATGCGTTTTCTACCGTGTTCCGCCGCCATGTCCGCCACCCGAGAAGCCGCCGCCACCGCCGATCGAGGTGTGTCCGCCACCGCCCGCCGCACGCTTGGCTTGACTTTCGGCGGATTTCGCCGCCTGATAGGTGATTCGATGGTAACGGTACGCCACATAGTAAGCGGTCTGCGCCCGCTGCTGGTAAACGCTCACGTCGGGGTAGAGCTTTTTAAGCTGTTCCATCACCTTATCCGCAATGCCCAACAGCGCCGCGAAGGTCAGGTAATCCTGCCAGATCACCGCCTCGGACACACCCCGTTCTCCGATCAAAGAGAAGTCTAGCAAATATTTTTTAAAGCCCAGCAGGTTTTTAAGCTGCGTCATCCCCTGCTCGGTCAGGTTCGACAGTCCCCCGACGCCCCGCGCCGACTTATAGCAGCCGGTGTCGACCAACATTTTCTTGCCGTCTTGCTGCGCGCCCTGCACGATGGAGAGCATCGCCCGATAGTGCTTCTTGCAGTAGACCTCTAGCTCCCGCTCCTGCAAAATACCGTCGCTGCCCGCCGCCAGAACCAGCAGGTCATAGAGGTCTTTGGCGGTCATGCCGCCAAATTGCGGGGGATTGACTAGCCGCAGCGAGATACTTTGCTTTTCCCTACCCATAAAGCCTATCTCGCTTTCAGAAATGGGCTCAAGGCAGCCCTGAGACAGCAGCTTCATCAGCGTGGCGGCGATGATATCGCCGTCGTCGTTCGACTGATAAAACTGTCGGGCCATTGTATGCGCCGCCTCCAGGTTACCGGCCAACGGCGTATCGCGAAAATAATCGGCGTCTTTATAAAGCCGCTTGACCTTGCGCGCCTGCCTGCCGCCCAGCCAGATAAGCAACCCGATACCGACCGGCAGGGCAAACAGCAAAAAGATGAAACCGCTGTTATCTTCCTGACCGTAGTCGCTACCCTTAAAGGCGTGGGTCTTGACCGCCTCAAACGAGCCGGACGCGCTGCGCGCGGGGGCCAGCACCCCTTTTTTCAGTTGAAGCAGGACAATAACGCTGTTATTACTGGCCGAAAGCGGCTGTTCGGTGTACGCTAGCACGCCGCCGCTCTCGGTAAAGCCAATTTGTCCTTTAAAGCCGAAGCCCCAGATCGCGGCATTCTGCTCGGTGAGCGCCGTGCCGTCCTGCGTTTGAATAGACACCGTCACATCGGTGGGCAGCGTGCTCATTCCGCTGGGTACAAACTGAAAGAGAAAACCGTCGGCGTCGTCATATCCGCCCACCAGCCCGCCGAGCTTGTATGCGACCGTGTAACGGTTGTCGCCATATTGCGAGATGCCCCAACACACCTCATACCCGCCATCCTTGGGAACAAGCCCGCATTTTTTCGCCTTGTTATTAAAGGATGCCTTTACATCCCATTGGGGCAACGTTTGGTAACTGCCCGTTTCATCCGAAACAGTCAGACCGCTAAGCGTCATACCGCCGAGGTTGGTGACCGGGAAATAGCATTCGGTCCCCTCGTTAAAGCTGCCCTCCCATATCTGCACCACATGGGCCGAACCGTCAGGATAAAGCGTCACGTCCACCGCAATGTTGTTTACCCGGTTGGCGGCAAGGGCCGAAACGGTCAGCGCAAGGGAAATGACTGCCGCAAAAAATATTACAGATATTTTTTTCTTCATAGCGGTCACTTCATGCTGGGCATGTCGGCTTTGCCCTCCTGCGCCTCGAGATAGTCGCGCTTACCAAATCCCAACATCCCTGCGACCATCGAGGTGGGGAACATGCGGATCTGCCGGTTAAGCTTGGTGACGCTGTCGTTGTAGATCAAACGGCTCTGGCGTACCATGCCCTCGTACTGGTTGACGCTATCCATCGTTTTCTGGTAGCTGGCGTCGGCTTTTAAAGTGGGGTATTGCTCCGCCACCGCCATGATGCGGCCCATCGCCTGAGTAATCATGTTGTCCTGTGCCGCCGCCTCCTTGGCGGAGCTGTCGGCAGTGATGGGCCTGCGCGCCTTGATGGTCTCCGACAGGGTCTTGTACTCGTACTCCGCGTAGCCCTTGGTCAGATCAAGCAGCGCGGTAAGCGCATCCCACCGGCTTGAGAGCTGTACGCCAATCTGACTCATCGCGTTGTTGATATTTTCGTCCAGCATAGCAAGGGTGCGTTGGGCGGATATAAACCACATCACGACAACCGCCAGCGCAACCCCGACAATGATATAAGGCATCATCTTTCATTTCCTCCTGTCATCTCTTACGAAACGCTCATGTTGAATGGTTATCCATAGTCTTTCCGACTGACGCCGCTATTATAGTTATTGTTTGGCGCTCAACGGTACCGATATAAGATTTTCAGTCGGCAACGCTCTCGTCGGAATGCGCTTTGTTTAACAATATTCTAGCCTGAAAAGGGACAGATGTCAAAGACTACCCTCAGCGGAACGCGCTTAACAGAGCTTCGCCAAGAAATAGACCTCAAAAACGACTCACTGTTCAAACAGGCTGCAGTCCAAACCGTCGAACCGGCGCCGACAAGACGGGCCAA
Organism: Bacillota bacterium; assembly: GCA_023391005.1. Lineage (GTDB taxonomy): Bacteria > Bacillota > Clostridia > Oscillospirales > Ruminococcaceae > Yanshouia. The sequence continues at coordinate 14,896 of JAEWBS010000068.1, forward strand.
TCGCCTATTCTCTCTTATTTCTCTCTGGCTGACGCCCGTCACACTGCGGAGCGGCGCAATTTATTCTCTTAAACTTATCAATCCACGCGCATTTGCGACATGTAAGGGATTTGGCACAGGGGCGCGTGAGAAAAAGCATTTTATGCTGAATGGAGACCGCATCCAAACAAACGGCAATAACCACTTCATTTTCTATTACGATCAGGAAAATCGTATATATACAAAACGGCAATTGCTCAAGACAAAGGCCCTAAACAAATTTGGCTATCATTCGTTCCTCTATATTCAATCTTTTCACCGTTGACAGCAAGTCAAAATAACAAAAATCCCCGACGGCGATTTTTTGGCAGATTCAGCAAACAGGTTTTACTTATTTGCAGCTTTTAAATTTTAGATGCCGAACCGGCGGGCGCGATCTGTATGGATATGCGGGTGATGTAATGCCGCATATCCTTTTGCGATATTTCATCAATAATACCCTCCTTATAGGAATAGCCGCAGATGACATAGCCGTTTTGGTCAATAAAGTCAAGCAGCGCCCGGTACGCCCCATCCGCCTCGTAATAATTCCCTTCCAGATAGGTCACCGCATACAGCCCCGCGGGCTTTACAAACAGGCAGGGTGTCTGCTGCGGCGCCATCACCTTGGTAAAAAAATAAGCGTAGGTTGCGTATTTCCCTTTTAACAGAGAATCCTTATGCATCATCGCGCCAAACGGATGCCCCACATTGAAGCGGTTTTTAAAGCAGTAATCAATGTGCTGATACAGCTTCTCGATGATTCTGTCATGCTCGCTGGAATTGACCGGTTCGCTTAAAATCAGATATTCCTGCGGGCACTTTTCGGTAAACACCGTGTTGCACACCACCTGTTCCCCCTGCTCAAGCAGCTGAAGCTTAGTGCCGATCATCTGGTCAATGCGCCGCAGGTTTTCAAGCTCTTCCTGCACGAGTTTACGCTGTGTTTGCAGCAATGCCTTGAGCGCGGCGGGCGAGCGGTTGTCCAGATAGCTTTGTATCTCCTGTAAGGGCATACCGATTTCTTTAAGCGCCGTGATGATCGTAAACACGTCACACTGCTCCTCGGTGTAATAGCGGTAGCCTCTTTCATCCGTCATCGCGGGTCGAAACAAGCCAATTTCGTCATAGTGAACCAATGTGCGCTTGCTGGTGCCGCACAGCTTGGCGAACCTTCCCGTGCTAATAGTTGGCATGATATTTTTTTGCATATTTATTCAAAAACCTCTTGACTATAACGTTACGGTATACCCTATTATATATTCAATTACAGCCCAATAGCAAGTGTATGATGCGCATTTATTAAAAATATCGCAGATATTTTTAATTGGTGCATCGCCGATACGCAGTGCATTTAAATTTATTACAACACTCTAGGAGATGATGCCCATGCCACAGCTCAGCGACCGCGTCCATACGTTTACCGACTCGGTCATTCGACGAATGACCCGCATTAGCGATGAATATGACGCCATCAACCTTTCTCAGGGTTTCCCCGACTTTGACCCGCCGCGTGAAATCACCTCAGCATTGGCGGAAATTGCCCAGAAGGGACCGCACCAGTATTCCGTAACCTTCGGCGCACAAAACTTCCGCGATGCGTTGGCCCAAAAAGCAGAACGCGCGATCGGACGCAAAATTGACCCCGCGACCGAGATCGTCGTGACCTGCGGCGGCACCGAAGCGATGATGGCCGCCATGATGACCATCTGCAATCCCGGCGACAAGGTCGCCATTTTCTCCCCGTTTTACGAAAACTACGGTGCGGACGCTATTTTGTCCGGTGCGGTTCCCATTTATATCCCGCTGCCGCCGCCCTCCTACGACTTTGACCGCACGCAGCTCGAGGACGCTTTTAAGCAGGGCGCAAAGGCGATCATCGTCTGTAACCCCTCAAATCCCTGCGGCAAGGTATTTACGCGCGAGGAGCTTGTTTTTATCGGCGAACTCGCCACAAAGTACGATGCGTTCGTCATTACTGACGAGGTGTATGAGCACATCATCTACCCGCCCCATGTGCACACCTGCGCGGCGTCGCTGCCCGGCATGTTCGAGCGTACCATCACCTGCAACTCCCTCTCAAAGACCTACTCGATCACCGGCTGGCGGCTGGGCTACCTGATCGGCCCCGCCAAGGTGATTGAACACGCCAAAAAAGTACACGATTTTCTGACGGTTGGCGCCGCCGCGCCGCTTCAGGAGGCGGCCTGCGTCGGGCTGCGCTTCGGTCCTGAATATTATACACAGCTCGGAGAAACCTACGCCAAAAAACGGGAATACTTCCTGCGTGGCCTTGACGAAATTGGTCTTGCGCACAATGTTCCCGAGGGCACCTATTTTGTGATGGTCGACATCAGCGAATTTTTAGCGCAGGAGCGTTTTCGCGGCTGGACCGACCTGATGTTCTGCGAATGGATGATCCGCGAGATCGGCGTTGCCGCCGTTCCCGGCTCAAGCTTTTTCAAGGAGCCGGTCAACCATCTGATACGTCTGCATTTTGCCCGCGAGGAAGCCACCCTGAAAGAAGCGCTGCGCCGTCTGGCAAAGCTTAAAACGCTTTAAACAGCGTAGGAGATTTTGTATTATGAACAACATTAAACTGATTTCACGCGAGCAAGTCATCAACGTGCTGGATATGCCACGTTCCATCGATATTGTAGAGCGGGTATACGAAGCGCACGGCAAAAACGAGGTGCTCATGCCCGCCAAAATTACGCTGGACACCGGTGAGAGTAACGACTGGCCGCCCTACGGCGGTTCTTACAACGCGATGCCCGCCTATGTCGGCAGCGACATCGACGCTTCGGGCGTCAAATGGGTGTGGGGCTTTAACGACAACGCTAAAAAGGGCATTCCCTATATCGGCGGCGTCATCATCCTCAACGAGTCGCGTACCGGCGAGGTGCTCGCCATTATGGACGGCAGCTACATCACCGATATCCGCACCGGCGCGTCCGCAGGGGTGGCGTGCAAATATCTGGCCAAGAAGGATTCAAAGGTGCTCGCCGTCATCGGCGCGGGCGTGCAGGGGCGCATGAACGCACGTGCGGTTGCATCGGTGCTAAAGCTCGATGAAGTCCGCGTGGCGGATCTTTATCCGGCCGCGGCCGAAAAATATGCGAAAGAAATGACGCAGGAGCTGGGCATCAAGGTAACCGCCTGCGCCACTAACGAGGAAGCCTGCAAAAACGCCGACGTCATCATCACCGTCACCATCGCGGACGAGCCGCTGGTCATGAAGGACTGGCTCAAACCGGGCTGCACCGTGCTCTCCCTTGGTTCTTTTCAAGAGCTGGATGAGCAGATTCCGCTGAACTGCGACAAGCTCGTGGTAGACAGCTGGGCGCAGAACGCGCACCGGGGCGAGCTGCTTAAATTAGCACAGGCCGGACGCATCACCGAGGAAAATGTCCACGCCGAGATGCCCGACATTGTGGTTGGGCGTAAAGTCGGACGTGAAAACGGCGAGGAGATTATCTGCGGCTGCATCATCGGCATGGGCTCGACCGACATCGGTACCGCGGCGATTCTGTATCAGGACTATTTCTCAAAGGACGACAGCCTGACCACCTTCGCCATGCGCACCTACAAGTGACAGCAACGCGAAGCATCCATTAAAAGGAGGAAAACCCATGGGCGGTTTGTTCAGCCCGGAGAAGTTTATTCAAATCGCAACGGTGTACGCCCCCTATTTTAAGCAGGGCGCCATCTACACGGTCACCCTTGCGCTGGCAGCCATCCTGATGGGATTTATGTTCGCGCTGGTCATCACCGCCATGCGCATGTGCCGGTTTCGCGTACTGCGCTGGATTGCGCTTGCGTACATTGAGATTATCCGCGGCACACCGATTCTTGTGCAGCTGATGATTATTTACTACGGCGTGGCGACAGTTCTGCCGGTTCCGGCGGTCAAGCTGTTCGGCTTCATCCAAACCTCGATGTTTATCCCCGGCGCCATCGCCGTGGCCTGCAACAGCGCCGCGTATGTTTCAGAGATCATCCGTGGCGGCATTCTCGCTGTGGACAGCGGACAAAATGAGGCGGCCCGTTCGCTAGGCATGACGCCCCTTCAAAGCATGTCGGAGATTGTGCTGCCGCAGGCAGTCAAGAACATTCTGCCGGCACTCGGCAACGAGTTTGTCATCATTATTAAGGAATCGTCGGTGTGCATGGTCATCGGCATCCCCGAGCTGATGTACAACACCAATATTGCAAAGGGCGCCACCTTCCGTACAATGGAACCGTTGGTCATGGCTGCCATCCTATATTTCCTCATGACCTTTGTTATCTCCAAGCTGATTGCCCATTTTGAGAGGAGGATGCGCCGTGGCGACCGAATCTAATATTTTAGAGGTGCGCAGCCTGTCCAAGCACTATGGTAAGGTACATGCCCTGACCAACGTTAATCTGGCGATTGCCAAGGGCGAGGTCGTCGTGATCGTCGGTCCTTCGGGCAGCGGAAAGTCCACGCTGCTGCGTTCATTAAATCTGCTGGAGAAGCCTACGGATGGGCAGGTGTTGTTCAACGGCGTAAACATTATGGATAAGAGCGTCAACATTAACGCGCACCGGCAGAAGATGGGCATGGTGTTTCAGCATTTTAACCTGTTCCCGCACAAGACCGTTTTAGAAAACCTGACCGTTGCGCCGATCAAGGTTAAAAAGCAGCATCCGGCACAGGCGCAGCAGCTGGCCCGCGAGCTGCTGGCACGCGTAGGGCTGCAGGACCGGGAAAACGCCTACCCCGCCCAGCTTTCGGGCGGGCAGAAGCAGCGTATTGCCATTGTGCGCGCGCTGTGCATGCAGCCTGACATGATGCTATTTGACGAGCCGACCTCCGCGCTTGATCCGGAAATGGTGGGAGAGGTGCTCGACGTTATGCGCAATCTTGCGCGGGACGGCATGACGATGGTGGTGGTCACACACGAAATGGGCTTTGCCCGCGAGGTGGGCACCCGCATCGTGTTTATGGACCACGGCGCCATCGTGGAAGAAAACGTCCCGGCTCAGTTTTTTGGCGCGCCCCAAGCGCCCCGGCTTCAGGAGTTTCTATCCAAGGTTCTTTAGACTGTTTTATCTTCATGCCGGAAGACGCATGAAGTGTAAATAGAGTAACCGCTATCATAACTACGAAAAGGAAGATGAAAATGAAATTGCAAAAAGTATTGGCGCTGCTTCTGGTGCTGGTTTTGGCCATGAGCCTGACCGCCTGCGGCAACGCGACAAGCAGTCAGCCCGCGCCGTCCGCCTCCGGCAGCGAAAGCATGCCCTCCTCCGCCCCGCAGGAGGTCGGCCAGGAGACAATTATCCTCGGCACCTCCGCGGACTACCCGCCCTATGAGTTCCACAAGATCATTGACGGAAAGGATCAGATTGTCGGCTTTGACATCGCGCTGGCGGAGCTGATCGCCGAAAAGCTCGGAAAGCAGCTGGAGATCCGCGATATTCCTTTTGACTCCTGCCTGATTGAGCTCAACACCGACAAGGTGGATTTTGTCATTGCGGGTATGTCGCCCGACGCCGACCGCGACGCGTTCTTCACCGATATTTACTACAAGACAACCCAGTGCGTGCTGGTGCGCAAGGGTGAGGCCGCAACCTATAAGGACGTCGCTTCTCTGGCCGGCAAAACAATCGGCGCGCAGCTTGGTTCCGCACAGGAAAAGGCCGCCAAGCAGGAGCTGCCTGAAAGCAACCTTGTGTCGCTGCAAAAGGTGCCCGATCTGCTCATGGATCTGAGCGTGGGTAAATCTGAGGCAGTCGTCATGGAGAAGCTGGTCGCAAAGTCCTATCTGGCATCCAACGATAACATGGAGATCGCGTTTGATCTCGAATACATGACCGACGGCTGCGCGGTTGCCGTCAAAACCGGCAATCAAGCGCTGCTCGATCAGATTAACGCCATTGTGAACGAGGCGCTGGCAGATGGTACGCTCGACCGCTTTATTGATGAAGCCGCACAGCTTGCTGCAGACCAGATGGGCTAAGCTTAACGTAAACAACCATATCCCGCATAGCCGGGATATGGTTGTTTTATATTTTATAGAAAACAGGCTTTATGCGCGACCGGATCGGAAGCGCTATTTCTTTTTATTTCTTGCACATGCCCTAGCTTGCAGAAAAAATTCCGCTAGCCGTAAGTTCCCACCGCAGGTCGAGCGCGCGAATCAATCGGATAATCCGACCGCAGTCAGGACCAAAAAGGAACACCAGTCAAAAGACTGGTGTTCCTTTTTGGTCCTGACAACAACAGGTTGAATTTGCACCGCATGAGATTCTAAGAGCGGCGCCATCTCAGTGGCACAACAAGCTTTAGGATAATACCATCTGCGCCTTTGTATATTGGCATTGTAAATACGCATTGATTCTTTAATTGTTTGCGCGCGTTTTCTACATATAATTTTTGTTCCTCGGCGAATAGCTTCGTCTAAAAATATGGTTTCTGCTCGGTCAGCATAGCCCAGAAAGTCCCTTTTGCTTTCTTACTAATTTACTTGCTTATTAAACCGTTGCCGCCAGTAGTGCATCCGCAGCTTGCAAAAACTGAAGTGAAAATGAATGCTTATATTCATTGGTTCAATAATTTTATTTATAAAGATTAAAATCTTTATTTGGGAGCAAAGTTATTTTCTACTAAGCAGGCGGCGCAGTTTCGGCTAAATATATAAATAAATTAATGCTATATCGTCATATAAACGAATTCCCTCGGTATATATCATAAAAATCAAGTGTTTTATTTATCAGATATCGGTTTCAACGATGTTAGCCATATGATTTTTTGTATTTTTTTATTTGTCAAACATCTGTATCATGTTAAATAACAAATTAAGCTTAACAATTCCACACGTTTTAGTGAATTGTGCCGGAACTGTTATATTGCTGTAAGGAGGTATTTGGGTGGAGAAAATATCGCTAAAGGGCGTCATTGACATGCACGTCCACACCAACCCCGATCTGCGCCTTCGCGCCTATGATGATTTTGAACTGACCGACGCAGGTGTGCGCTCGGGTGCCCGCGCCATCGTCATCAAAAGTCATCAGGGCAGCACGGTAGAGCGTGCCTGGCTCTGCAACCGCTACAACAAGCAGGTACATGGCGACAATGACTTTACAATGTTCGGCAGCATCACGCTCAACAAGGCGATCGGCGGTATCAACCCCGAGGCGGTCGAAAGCGGCTTGAAGCTGGGCGGAAAGGTGGTCTGGCTACCCACCCAGTCGGCCAAGAACCACCTGATTAAGATGAAAAAGGACCCTGCGGCGGGCGTGGATATTGTCCGCAACGGCAAGGTGGTTCCGGAATTAAACGACATTTTCGGCCTGATTAAGGACTTTAACGCGGTTCTCGGCACAGCGCACGCCTCGCCCGAGGAATGTTTTATCGTCGTCGAGGCGGCCCGCAAGGCCGGGGTTAAAAACATCGTTATCACCCACCCCGAATGGTGGGTCGTCGATATGAGCGTTGAGGACCAGCTGCGCATCGTCAAGGATTACGATGTTATTTTGGAGCGCTGCTACGCGCAGAATATGGGCGGCGGTGCATACCAGAAAAACCTTGCCTCGAACCTTGAGATCATTAAGACGGTGGGTTACCGTAATGTGATGATCGACACCGACGGTGGGCAGGTAGAAAACCCACACTGGGAGCTCGCATTGGCCGAATATATGCAATATCTGACCGATAACGGCATTCCCATGGCGCAGATACGCCATATGACACAGGCCATCCCGGCCACGCTGCTGGGGCTATAAACCAAAACGGAGGGGAAAGTAAAATGAGCATCCTGATTGTCGCGTCCATTGCGCTGGCTATTACGTTGGGCTACAAAACCAAGATTAACACCGGTCTTTTCTGTATCGCTTTCGCCTACATAATCGGCTGCTTTATGATGGGGATGAAAACAAAGGACCTCATTGCAAAATGGCCGATCAGCATTATGTTCGTCATTCTGGGTGTCTCGCTGTTTTATAATTTTGCGGCTATCAATGGCACGCTCGAAAAAATCTCAGGCGCGTTGCTGTATGCCTGTCGCCGATTCCCAGGCATGCTGCCCTTCGCGCTGTTTGGCGTGGCGGTCATCCTGTCGGTGATGGGCGCGGCCTACTTTACGGTGCTGGCGTTCCTCGCGCCGATTACGCTGATGATCTGCGAAGAGTCGAAGATGGATACACTGACCGGCGCGGTCGCTATCAACTGCGGCGCGCTGGCGGGCGGCAATTTCCCGACAGCGGCGCTGGGCGTCATCTTCCGCAGCCTCATTGACACCGCCTACGAAGCCGAGCCCACGCTGACCGGCATTGAATCGTTCGGTACCGAGATGCGGATATTCGGGCTGGCCATTCTGTTTTCGGTACTGGTGATCGCGGTGTTCCGCTTTGGCGTCAAGGCTAACCGTCATATCGGCGCGGGTGTAACCTTTGCAAAGCCCGAGCCGTTTGACGCAAAGCAAAAGATGACGCTCAACCTCATGATTCTCATGATGGTCGTTGTGCTGATCTTCCCGGTGCTGGGTCTTCTTCTGCCGGATAACGGCGCCATCACCTCGATGGGCAAAATGATCGACGTCGGCCTCGTAGCAATTATCTTTACCATTGTCGCGCTGTTGCTGGATCTCGCCCCCCAGAAGGAGGTTATCGCCCGCGTGCCGTGGAACACCATCATCATGATCGCGGGCGCCGGTATGCTCATCGCGGTTGCGGTGGCCGCAGGCACCATCGACGCGCTGTCGGTCTGGATTGGCGCCAACGTGCCGGTGTTCTTTATCCCCGTGGCGTTCAGCCTCGTAGCCGCCGTTATGAGCTTCTTCAGCTCGACGACCGGCGTGGTCGCGCCGGCACTCTTCCCGCTCATTCCGGGGCTGGCGGCTGCCACCGGCCTGAATCCCGCCGTGCTGTTCGCCTGCACGGTGCTCGGCGCGCAGAGCAGTGCCATCAGCCCCTTCTCATCGGGCGGCAGCCTGATTCTTGGCTCCTGCAGCGATGAAGAGGAGCGCAATCGGCTTTTTAACCGCCTGATGTTTATCGCCGTTCCCGTCAGTGTCGCCTGTGCCGCGGTTTATAACTTTATTCTGGCGGCCATACTTTAATAAGCACCAGCCAAAGACCAACATGCGGCCGCGTTGAAAACAGCGCGGCCGCATTTATAGTATCGGTCAGGTTGCTTGCTACCGGAGCATCTCATGCATCAATTCGCCTAAAGCCATCGTCGCTTTTGAGCGATACCCGTCGGGCGGATAGGCCAGCGCCAGCTCGATAAAAATACCCTCTGTCCCCAGCGAGAGATACGCTACCTCGTCGGACATCACGCGGCAAGAATGGTAAGTGAGCGCCAGCGCCGCGCCCGAGCGGGCCAGCGCCGCCGCAAACGGCGCGGTGATATTGGCGTTATAGGCCAACGGCACCAGATCGCGCTTGCGAAATTCCATGCGTGCAATGCGTCCGAGCATCGTGCCCGGACCGCCGAGAAGAAATTCAAAGCGTGCCGCGTCCTCAAAGCGGATCCACCTCCTGCCGTCCGGCCCCCGCTGCGCAAATTCCATAGCCGGATGGCTCTGGTGGACGATAAGCACGACCTCGTCCCGCATCAGAAAATCGGTTTTATGCCGCAGCCGGGCCAGCGGCAACGCCACAAGACCAATGTCGAGATACCCACCGATGATGCGTTCCTCGAGCATGGCGCTGTCCAGCTCGGTGATCTCAACGTGCACATGAGGATACATCTCTCTGAAGCGTTTGAGTACGGCGGGCAGTAGGTAGCCGCCCCGAAAGGTGCTGATGCCCAGTTCAATTCTGCCGCCCTGCAACGATTCAATATCGCCCAGCTCGCTTTTGGCGCGGTGGTACTGCTGCAACATGCCTCTGGCATGGTAAATAAACGCTGTACCCGCTGCCGTCAGCCGCACGCCGCGTGCGGTGCGGTTAAAAAGCCGCGATCCCAGCTCGGCCTCGTACTGCTGCAAAAACTGGCTCAGGCTCGACTGCGCCATGTACAGCTTCTCCGCCGCGCGGGAGATACTTCCCTCGTCGGCGATGGTCACAATATAGGTCAGCTCTTTAAAATCCACACCGGTACCTCCTTTGAGCGAATCTTGCCAGGCGCTGATTAAAAACGTAATAAACGCAGCGAAGCTATTTTAGCTGTCATCAGGCGGACAATACACAACAGACCGCTGAATTTATGTAATTTTAGTCCGCGCTTTATATCGGTAACCCAATTCTATAACAGTTCGGCAGTAAAAACAACCACTCTTACCGAAAGGGGCCGCTATACGAAAAAATTGCAATGACACCCTGCTTGTCGAATAGACGGCGACAAAATGACCGCATCGACGCAAAGCGGATTCTTGAAAACCATGTGCATCTGGCGCGAATGCAAGATTGCTCGTTCGGGTATATCATAATACCCTATACGGATTTTTAAGCTATTCCCTACCGCGTGCCATGTAATGAATATAAGAGGCGTGTAACGCTCCGGGAAGGGAGGGGCGTATGTGGGGGAACCGTTGGGTCCTACCGCATGTCGAGCGAGTGCAAGCGAGCGGATTCTCCGCCGCGACGGTACACCAGAATAAAACAGACCAATCCGAAGATTGGTCTGTTTTATTTGAAACCATAGGTGAAAATGGATATTAACGTATATTTTCTTTAGCGGAAGGCAGGGGGCATGTGGTAGGACTCTTAGGCGCCTACCCTACGACCAAGAAGTGAGGAGCGTGAGGCGCCTACCCGCATTATCATACAAGGCTTCTCACAAAATCGACAGGGAACATTGTACGTTCAGCGGTTTCTTCTACGCTTAGGCCCTGTGCTAAAAAACGCTTTGCAACGCTTGTCATGCTCTCAGACACCTCGACGATATATTTGTCGTAATCATAAAACCGCATGACACGCTGCCCCCACGGGTATTCTTTCACCTCATGGATAAACTCGATCCCTTCGGTTTGTTTGATTTTATCCTGCCAGACGTCCAAGTTTTCCACCTCAAAATAGAGTTGAAAATTGTTTGGGCGCTCTTTCATGGGTAGTTCTACGCCGACAAGCTCCCCATAGTTGGATTGCAGGGATAGCCCCCGCTCAAAGGACACATGAACGCCTAAGTCCATCAGCACGCCTTGTTCCATTACAACTTCATAAAAATACTTTGCTTTTTCCATATTAGAAACAGAAATCAATGTACCCTGATATTGCATATCACCACTCCTGTCCGATTTTCCTTTATTATATCTTAGAATTTCGCAATCTCGCTGTAAAAATCGGACATGTTGTCCCGGTATTCCTGTGGCGTAATGCCACAGATTGATTTGAAATCATGGATAAAGTGGGGCATATCATAGAATCCGGTTTGCAGGCAGACCTGCATAAAACTCAGGTTTGGCCGCCGCAAAAGACGGAAGGCCTTATTCACACGCACAAGGCGGGAAAAGGATTTCATATTTACGCCCATGTACTTGTCAAATATGCGACTTAAATGCCGCTCGCTATAAAAAACGTTTTGAGAAATCTCTTTTACAGAAACCAATCCACCGCTGCCTATGATCATCTGATTGGCGAGGGAGAACTCCTGCTGATAAACAGCGGTTTTCAGATGCGCCAGAAACAACCTGTCCACTTCTGCAATAAAACGCTCGATGTTGGATGCCGTTTCCAATCGCTGTGTGATCAGTCTATGAAGTGTGAAATTTGTCTCTTCAAAAGAAAATACGAAGTCGGTCAGTTCTTTTTGCGGCGTCGCGCTGAAAGCAAAATACCCCGCCGGGTGAAACTCCACAATGAACAGCAGATCAAAGGATTTGGCTTCGCGGCCTACACAAGCAGGTTTTGTCATCGGACCAAACAAATTGCCCGACATGCTGCTTTCGTTACAGGTAAATACCAGTGTGGCACTACCATGAGGAATAACGGCGTATCGGTCTGACATCATTCCCGCACTCGGAAACGTGATTGTGTAATTCGAAATCCGGTTTCTCAGGGCAGGATGTGGCAGGAGATACATGAAATCGACATCACGGGCGAGAATCCGGTTGGTTTCACGGAAATTCTTTATGGATTCTTTTGTAATCATACTGCCACCTCCCTCACAGAAATATCAGGCAAAAGTGGTAACGCACCCGCAAGGGTGCGGGCGTGTGGGGGGGCACCGTAGGTGCCTACCGCACGTTGAGCGACCGAAGGGGGGCAGACTTCCCGTCGCTGCGGTGCACCAGTTTGAAAAAAACCAGTCCTCGGACTGGTTTTTTCAAATTGAGAAAGGGTTGTAAAGAAGATTTTTACATTGATTGTCGTTAGCACCGCCAAAAACTTGTGTGATTATTCCAGCGGTCGGGGAAACCATTGACCGCTTTCATCGCCGGAGATGTTCAGGATGATGCGCCCCTCGTTCATCATGGTCAGGCGGTTGCCATGCTTGATAGCGTTCTTCATGTTATAGGTGAATCCTCATGACCGCCAGACTGTTTTCCTGCACGATGCAGACGGCCAACTCCAGCACCTTCGCCGCCGTGGCGGGGTGCAGGGCTGCCGTGTGCTCGTCCAGCAGCGCAGCATCTGCCACCGCCGGATCCGCCCGGAGGTGGAATCGCTTCCTTTATTTTTGAAGGGGATTCCACTTGTCATACATCACCTGAGTGACGCCTTTCTCAATAGCCCGCAGACTGTCCGTATCGTGGGTGATGACCAGCCCCTTGCTCACCACGCTCAAGGGGGAGAGTCGCTCCAAAACGCAGCGGACAATGGGCGCTAAGCTGTCATACTCCGCAAAGCTCCGGCCGCCGACACAGACAATATCCGGGTCAAAAAGATTCACCAGAATAGAGACGAGGGTGCCCAGCTTTTTGGCTCTGTCCTCGATGAGACGAAAGCGTGCCTCCACGCTGTGTTCAGGAGCGCTCAGGGTTTCCATTCCCCGCTGGGCAAGGTCATTTTCGATGCACCCCGTATTGCCGCAAAAGGGGCACTGAACGTCCGGCGTACCAATGGGTATGTGGGCGATTTCCGCCGCATAGCCGTTTTTGCCCTGAAGGAGGTTTCCCTCGCAGATAACGCCAACACCCAGACCCGAGGAGCTGTGCAGGTACACCACGTTGCGGGCCTCCGGATGCTCCTGCCAGACGGACAGGGCACACAAATTCGACTCGTTTTCCACATAACACGGCAGGCTCAGGCGCCGCTCCAGCATCTCTTTGAGGGGAACGCGGTTCAGAACGGAGAGGGTAGAGTTGACGATCAGGCCCGTGGACTCGTCGTAAATACCGGGAATGGAAACGCCCACGCCTACAATCCGAATGTCCGTGAATTGGCACACGGTGCTGCAGTACGTGGTCTCAATCAGGTCGTTCAGAACAGAAACGTCTTGAATCCCGGAGATGTCAAAGCCCCGCTGAAACAAGCGCTTGTTGGCAAAATTCAAAATGGAAAAGCTAAGCGTTCCCTCCTGCTGAAGATCGATGCAGACGGAAGCGTATCTCTCGCACTGGAAGATTTGAATGCTGGGAATGCGGCCAACGGAGAAACTGTTAACTTTTTCTTCCACCAAAACATCGTTGTCCTTCAACTCGTTACACAGGTTGGAGACCGTGGAAAAGCTCAACCCGGTGATGGCGGCGATTTCGTTTTTCGTCGTTCCGCCCGACGTGCGCAGAACATTCAGAATTCTCTTGATGTTTTGGGCTTTAATGTCTGTTACGTCCATATTGATTCATCCCTTTTGCACAACTTTCCTGAGACCGTTATGCATCCGTACATCTGTATAGGATTTTATTTTCTTATGATAGCAAATATTTTTGACGGATGCAAGTAAGTACCCGCAAAATCAGCGCTTTTCAAAATGTATTCCGCGATCCGGTTGACAACCGCCGAAACACTGTGCAATAATAATATTATACTATTTATAATAATTAATAAAATTATATGCTGTCGATTGGAAAGGAAGATAACGCAATGTGGATGCATGATTTGTTCGGTGTGAAAAAGCCGATTATCGCCCTACTGCACCTGCGGGCGATGCCGGGGGATCCCCTCTACGCCCCGGGAGATTCCATGGACCGGGTGCTCGAGATTGCAAAAAATGAGCTGCTGGCGCTACAGGATGGCGGCGTGGACGGCATTCTGATTGCCAACGAGTTCAGCCTTCCGTATGAAAAAAAGGCCTCCACCGTGACAATTGCGTCGATGGCGTATCTGGTGGGCGCCCTGCGCGGCGACATCAAGGTGCCCTTCGGCGTGAACGTGGTGCTCAATCCTCTGGCCTCCATCGATCTGGCGGCGGCCACCGGCGCCTCCTTTGTCCGCAGCACGTTTACCGGCGCCTATGTGGGCGAGGACGGGCTGACAGACACCGATGTGGCGGCGGTTCTGCGCCGGAAAAAAGCTCTGGGATTGGAGGCTCTGAAGCTTTTGTACAAGGTCAATCCGGAGTCCGGCGCGTATCTTGCCGAGCGGCCCATTGAGCAGATCACGAAGTCCATGATTTTCCACTGCTTCCCGGACGCACTGTGCGTCTCCGGCGCCAGCGCGGGAACCGAAACGGATAACAGCCTGATCCAGCGGGTTCGCGCCGTGGCCGGGAACACGCCGGTGCTGTGCAACACCGGCTGCACCGCGGAGAACATTCAGGAAAAGTTGGATTATTCCGACGGAGCTTGCGTGGGCACGGCGTTTAAAAAGGATGGAAAGTTCTCCAACATGGTGGAGGCGGATCGGGTCAAGGTCTTTATGGATCGGGTTCGGCAGTACCGCGACGCGCGGCGCTGAGCATTATTTTTTACATGAGGTGATACCGCTATGCTGCGTCAGGACTATTTGATGGGCGTTGACATTGGTACGTCCGAGAGCAAGGGGTGCATTATTGACGCCCAGGGAACCTTGATCGCGTTTTCTTCTGAAAAGCACGGCATGGAGAATCCAAAACCGAATTACTACGAGCACGACGCCGACAAGGTCTGGTTGCACGATCTGTGCGTGCTGACCCGCCGGCTGTTGGAACAGTCCGAGATTCCCAAAGAATCTATCCGCAGCCTTGGCATCAGCACGCTGGGAACAAACTGCCTGCCGGTGGACAGGGATCTCAAGCCTCTGCGCAAGGCCATCCTCTACGGGATTGACGCCCGCAGCCAGAAGGAGATCGAATACCTCACCGCGTATTACGGCGAGGAGAAAGTCCGGGAGCTGTTCGGACGCCCCATTGTCTCAGGCGACGTGTGCGCCAAAATTCTCTGGATCCGCAACAACGAACCGGAGGTCTATGCCAAAACCTATAAATTTCTGACGGGAACCTCCTATCTGGTGGCAAAGCTGACGGGGAACTGTGTCATTGACTCCTTCCTGGGCACCGCGTCGTTTCGCCCCCTCTATGAGATGGACGGCCGCATCCGGGAAGAGATGTGTGCGCCCTTCTGCCGGCCCGACCAGCTGCCGGAGGGACGAACCGTCACCGATGTGGCGGGCCGCGTCACTGCGGCCGCAGCGGAGGCCACGGGGCTCGCCGCCGGCACGCCGGTCATCGTAGGTACGGGCGACTCCGCGGCGGAGGCCATCAGCACGGGCGTAACCCGGCCCGGAGACATGATGGTGCAGTTCGGCTCCTCCATTTTCATCTACTGCTGCACCGAGCGCCTGATTCGGGACGACCGGGTTCGCGGAAACAACTTCACCATCCCCAACACCTTCAGCGTGGCCGCCGGCACCAACAACTGCGGCACCGTGATCGACTGGTACAAAAATAACCTTTACCCGGAATTTGCCGCGGCGGAGGCGGCCGGCGGGGAGAACGCCTATGAGGCCATGATCCGCGCCGCCGCCGGCGTTCCCATCGGCAGCGACGGGCTGGTCACCCTGCCCTATTTCGCCGGGGAGCGAACCCCCATCAACGACCCGGACGCCCGGGGCTTGGTAATCGGCCTTCTGGGCCGTCACACCAGAGACCACCTATACCGCTCGGCCCTGGAGGGTATCGCCTTCTCCGCGGCACAGCATGTAGACATTTTGAGGGAGCATCATATCTCGCCGCTGAACATCATGGCTGCAGGCGGCGGCACCAAAAACGGCCTGCTCATGCAGATGGCAGCGGACGTAACCGGCGAGCCCATCCACATTGCCGAGGTAACCGTGGGTGCGACTTACGGCGACGCACTAATGGCAGGCATCGGCACCGGGATTTTCAAGGACTTCAACGACCTCCAGCGCCTGATCCGCATCTCCGTGACCGTGGAGCCCAACCGGGAGAGCCACGAAGCCTATCAGAGATACCGGAAGATTTACGACCAGACGTATCTCGCCACCAAAGACCTGATGCACATGTTTTAAGCCCCGCTTCGGCGGCCCTGACACCGAGCAGCGGCAAAAAGCATGTCTCTCCCGCAGAGGCCGGGCGGACACGGAGCCCGCAAACAAAAAACTGAGGGATCCCCAATTAACAAACTGCAATTCGATGGATACCTATCCATGGAGATCGCAGACCGGCGGTATTTTATAGACCCCGGGAAGGCGGACCGTCAGTCCATTGAGGCGTTCAGAAGCTGGATTCAATAAGTCTCCCCTCTCATCTCGCAAAAAACGTCCCTGCCCGGCCGGAAATTTCCGGTTAGGCAGGGACGTCTCACGTCACGGGGCAGAGGAGCGCCCAACCGCCATCATCTGCGGTTGTGGTGCACGTGGCTAAGGTACCGGTTGATGTCCTGCAGGGCGTTGTAGCAGTCCTCGAAAACGGGGACCAGCTCCCGGTAGAGCTCTACGTTTTCATTGATGGGGCTGGTGTAATAATGGTTGCGGTGGAAACGGGACGCCTCGGCATAGTCGCGGTAGATTCCGATGCCTACCCCCGCCGTTACCGCGGCGCCCACGCAGCCGATGCTGCTCTTGACATCCGTACTGACGATATTCATCTCGAAAATATCCGAGAGGAGCTGCTGCCATTGGCGCGTGGCGACGCCGCCGGTGAGGTACAGAGAGGTGAACGGCTCCAGTTCCTCTATCGAGCGCTTGACGATGGCCAACTGGAAAGAGACCCCCTCGATGACGCTGCGGAAAAAGTCGTCTCGGGTGTGGTGCATGTCCAAACCGATGAAGCTGCCCTTCGCGTAATTATTCCACCAGGGCGTCCGCTCCCCCCGGAGATGGGGCATGAAGAGCAGGCCATTACTGCCGATGAGCGTGTGGTTCATCCGCTCAAACAGCTCTCCTCTCATGAAAGACTTCGTGTCGCAGCTGGCGGGATAGAAAGTCTTCAAAAACCAATCCACGCTCACTCCACCCGAGAGGACGGTGCCGCCGTTTAGCAGCAGATCCGGCTCGGTGTAGGACGATTTCGTCAGCACGTTTCTTCGATCCATTTCAGCGCTGCGGGTGACCTGAGACACCCAAGAGACGGCACCCATATAAATCAGCCCATCCCCGCTCTTGCACAGGCCGGAACCCACGGCAGGGGCGCGCCCGTCTCCCATCCCCTCCACCACAACGGTATTTGGGCTCAGGCCGCACTGCTCAGATGCCTCCCGGGTCACCGGCCCCAAGACGGTACCAAAATGGACCACCTCCGGCAGCTTGTCCATGTCGATTCCGCAGGCGTCCAGAATGACGTCCGACCACTTCCGCTGCAAAAGGTCGTACATCTGTGTAAACCCCGCGTCGCTCTCGTCTGTCACAAGAACGCCGGTCAGGCGATAGTTGATGTAGTCCTTACATTGGATAAACTTGGCGGTGTCCCGGTAGATGTCGGGAAACTGCTCTTTCAGCCACAGGACCTTTGAAAGCGTGAACATATGGCTCAAGCACACGCCGGTGATCGCGTGAATCTTCTTCGCACTCAAAAGGGACTCTATCTTACCGATCTGTTCGATGCTGCGCTTATCGTCCCAATTGATGTGCTCATACAAGGGCCGGCCGTCCCGCCCAAGAGCGAGGCAACCCATCATCTGTCCGCATACACACACAGCTTTTACGGAATCCACCGGGATATCGGAGAGGAGCTTCCTGCAGTTGAGGCAAAACGCGTCCCACCAGATCGCCGGCGACTGAGATGAGCAGTTGTTTACGGCGATATTTGGCGAATAATGGACCGTATTGCTGCGCACCGCCTCACCGTCAAATGTGAACAGCGTGGCCTTGCAGGAATAAATCCCTATGTCCTGCGTCAGGATATACTGCTTATCATCGCGCATGGAGGCACCTCATCTTTCGACATGATTACATGACGCTCTTGACTGATGTGTTTCATTATATTTCTATTTTCGCATAAGTGCAAGCGAATTCTTTGTACTAGCATTACAGCCTTTTATGTTTTCTCCCTCATTGTAATATATGTACAAAGAAACAAGTCGAATTTCTCCTCTTAAAACGGGAGATAGATATTGCACTAATTATTTTAAGTGTTATAATTATTATTGCAAAAAGCAGTACGGCCATCTTGCAAATTTGCGCGCCACAGGTAGAGAAATTTGAATACAAGTGAAGAAATCAGGAGGGACACATGACAGTTTACAACTTTTTAAGCGACTTCGCGATTGCCTCTCTTTTTATTCTGGTGGGTCAATTTCTGCGTGCGAAAATCAAGTTTTTTCAGGAGTTCTTCATTCCTTCGAGCCTGATTGCAGGTTTCACGGGCCTACTGCTGGGCAAGCAGTTCCTGAATGTGCTTCCTTTCTCCGAGGGAGCCGGCTCCTACGCGGGCATGCTGATCATCATCGTATTCACGGTGGTCGGCATCAACGGATTCGAGATCAAAAAGGGCGAAGGCGCTGCGACGATGCGGCGCGTCACCTCGTACAACTCCTATCGGTTTTTGGCGTATTTCATGCAGTTTGCTCTGGGCATCGCTGCCACGCTGCTGATCATCCAGTTTGCGATACCCGATCTGAGTCCCGGCTTTGGCATCCTGATGGCATCTGGCTTCACCGGCGGCCACGGCACCGCCGCCGCGGTTGGCAAAACCTTTGCCGATCTGGGCTGGGCGGAAGCTGGCGATCTGGGCATGACTTTCGCCACCGTCGGTATCCTCTCCGGTGTTTTCGGTGGCCTGATCTTGATCAAAATCGCCACTAAAAAGGGCTGGACTGCCTATGTGAAGGACTTCAAGTTCATCGACAATGACCTGCGCACCGGCCTCATCGCCAAGGATCATCGGAAGTCCATGGGTCAGGAGACCATCTCTTCTGTGGCGCTGGACAGTCTGGGCTTCCATGTAGCCATGGTTTGCATGGTTGCCGGCGGCGGCTATCTGTTGAATTCGAGGGTTCTTGGGCCCTATGTGATCAAGGGCATTCCCGACTTCACGGTCGCCTATCTACTGGGCCTTATCTTCTTCATGATCTTCAGAAATACCAAGGTCTATGGGTATGTGGATAAAAACATAAACAGCCGTATCTCCGGCACCGCTACCGACTTTCTGGTCTTCTTCGGCGTAGCCATGATCAACACCAAAGTCATCGTGGAGTATGCGCTGCCCCTGACGCTGCTGATTCTGGTGGGCTTTGTCTGCGTGTTTCTCCTGATCATTCCTTTCGGCTATCGCATGAGCGATAAGAGCTGGTTTGAGCGGTCCATCTTCGTATACGGCTATTCCACCGGCGTGTTCGCCATTGGATTCGTGCTGCTGCGGATCGTCGATCCCGAGAACAAGTCCCACACGGTGGACGACACTGCCATGACTCCTTGGCTGAACTTCTGCGAGATTTTCACGTGGTCCACAGTTCCCGTGGCCCTGCTCAACGGTCAAGGATGGTTCGTAGTCGGGATTTGCACCTTGATCTGCATCGTTGCAATCATCATCAACATCGTCGGGAAAATGTGGTACAAGGACCCTATGGCCGGACGCGGCGGCTACGAAAGCTGACCTACATCGTTTGTCCTTCCGCCTGAGGCAGGCGTTTGTCTGCCCCGGGCGGTCAAAAAAATATTTTTAAAAGGAGAATGCGTTATGAACAACACCGGCAGAGTAGATTTCCTGTATTTGGACGAACCCTCCATGATCAAGGCGGGCGTCATGGATATGCATACCTGCGTGGACACCATGGTGGAGGTTTACAAACTTCTGGGCCAAGGCGACTACGTGATGGGCGGCAAGAACAACAACTCCCATGGCGTGAAGATGGCGTTTCCCAAGAGCTCCCCTTTCCCCAACATGCCTGTGGACGGCCCCGACCGCCGCTTTATGGCCATGATCGCCTATGTGGGCGGTCGGTTCAATGTGGCCGGTCAGAAATGGTACGGCTCCAACATCGAGAACAAGCAAAAGAACCTGCCCCGTTCCATCCTGATGGTCATGCTGAATGACGTTGTGACCGGCGCCCCCATCGCCTTGATGTCCGGCAACCAGATCAGCGGCATGCGCACCGGCGCCATCCCCGGCGTGGGTGCCCGTTACCTGGCCCGCCAAAACTCCAAGGTTTGCGGTCTGATTGGCTCCGGCCCCATCAGCAAGAGCTGCTTCATGAGCCTAATTGACTCCCTGCCCTCCATTGAGGAAGTCAAAATCTTCGACGTGGTTCCCAAGAACGCCGAGGCTCTGGCCAAGTGGATTATGGAAACCTATCCCAGTGTGAAGAAAGCCTATGGCGTCGACTCGGCCGAGAAGTGCGTCCGCGACTCCGACGTGGTGAACTCCGCCACCTCCGGCAAGAGCCTGCCTTATATCAACGGTGAGTGGATCAAGAAGGGCGCTTATCTGTCTCTGCCTGCCGGCATCGAGATGGATCGGGAGTTCGTCCTGCGGGACGACATCCTCCGCGTGGTTGACAACTGGGCCATGTACGAGGCCTGGTCCGAGGAGCTGGCCTACCCTTGGCATGACTCCATCGATCTGATCGGTGGCTATTATTTGGACTGGATCAAGGAAGGCAAAATGACCAAGGACCAAATTGTCAACATGGGCACGATCATCAATGGCGATGCGAAAGGCCGCGAGAACGACGACCAGATCATCATCTTCGGTCAGGGCGGCCTGCCCGTTTACGACGTTGCCTGGGGCAAGCAGATCTATGACAACGCCGTCAAGATGGGTCTGGGCGTGAAGCTGAATCTCTGGGAAGAAGCCGCCATGCACTGATTCCCGGTGGGCTTAATCTGTAAAGCTTGGGCCTGCGTGCGCAGGTCCAAGCTTTTTATAAGAGAAATAGGTGTAACATTGTGCTAAAAGGTATTTTATCGATTGTTGCGGCGTCGCTGCTGTTCGGCATCAAGCCCACCGGCGACAAATTTGTAATGCTCAGCGGCGTGGCGCCTGTGTGCGTCACTTTTTACGGGCAGCTAATTTTAACGATTCTGGCTCTGGCGCTCTCCCGCATCAAAAAAGAATCCCTAAAAATCGAGCAGAGCGCCGCGCTGTTCCTGATTTTTCTGGGCGCCATCGGCATGGGGGTGACCTCGTTTCTGGTAAGCAGCGCTATGGAGCGCATCCCCGTGGGCCTTGCCACAATCCTGCATTTTCTGTATCCCACCATCGTGTCCATTGCGATGGTGGCCCTGTTCCATCAAAAGTTTACAAAGTTCAAGCTGGTCGCCATCCTCTGTTCCATCGCCGGCATGCTGCTCATCACCGACATCAGCGGCGAGGGGGCCATTTCCCCGGCCGGTATCCTGCTGGCGCTGGGCTCCAGCCTGACCTATTCGTTCTATATGATCGCCAACGAAAAAGGGAAGGTCAATGAGCTTTCCCTGCTTGTAAAGCTGGTCTATTCCGGATTTGGCAGCGCGCTACTCTTCGGCGTCCTCTCCGCAATTCAGGGGGAGATCAGGCTGCCGGGAACCGTGCCGGCCTGCGTGGTGATGCTGCTGGTCTCCGGTGTGGGCAATCTGGGCGCTTTCTATTTCATCACTCTGGGCATCAAAGAGGTGGGGGCATCCACCGCCTCTTTTGTCAATATGCTGGAACCCATCACCAGCGTGGTGGTCAGCACCCTGTTCTACCACGATCAGCAGGGTATCAAGACGATTTTCGGCATGGCGCTAATTCTCTCCTCCGTGCTGCTGGTGGCCCTAGATGGACACAGACGGATGATCTGGGAAAAGCGGGCTTATTAGGTAGGAAGGACAGCCCATTGACAAAGCTTGCCCGCGGGAGATCCACCGCGCCAAGGACCAGCAGTTCTGATTGGCGGCAAAGCCTGTTTACCGCCAGCGTTGGAGGATATGGACGCATCGCCCCTCATTCGTGTCCAGCCGCTGGAGGCCGGAAAGGTCTATAACCTGCCGGTGAAGACCTAATTCAACAACATACTCTCTCAGGACTGTAAGCCGATGTACTCCGAGGCGTCCGACGCGGTAGCGAACAGCGAGAATACCGCCCCTGAGCACAGGTCAGGTCGAGCAAATGCAAACGGCGCTCCGTGCGCTGCTCTGATTCACAGAGCTCACCGCGCCATGAATTTTGGGCCAGGAGGGACACGTGTGAAACAATTAAAGCTCTCGTTCAACGGGAAAGTCTTTTACGCGGACATGGAGGTGGATAACGCCCCTAAGACCTGCGCCGCCATCGAGGCGGCCTGTCCGTTCCAGTCCATCTGGCTGTCGGCTAAGGTCTGCGTTAACGAGGCGGTCTTCCGTGCGCCGCCGTTCTGTGTGGCCGACGAGGTGGAAAACCCCGTGTTCAGCACACCGGGCGACATCGTCTTCTGGGGCATTCGGCAGGTAGTCTGCCTGTTTTACGACGATATGGTCGCTCTAAATACCAGCAACCGCTTCGCCAAAATGTCCCCGGAGGAGACCCGCCGCTTCGCGGAGGAGGGCCGGAAGCTATGGGACGCCCCCGGCGCGGTGGTCACCGTCGAGGTTGTGGAATCGGAGGAAAAGGAGGACGCATCCCATGAATAAAATGTTGTTGACGGAGATGAAAATCCGCTCTCAAACGGCCCATATGGAGCAGCCTCTGGACATCCGGCGCATGCTGGCCCACAACAAGGAGATCGGCCGGAATTTTACGGCGGTGGTGTTTGCTATGGGCGACACCAACAATGCCACCTATTTTCTCAACACCATGCAAGATATGGCAAAACGTCAGCAGGGCGATCTGGAGACGCTTAAAAATTTGGCGGTGGAGCAGCTGCGTTTTTACGGGTACCGTTATCTCAACTACTATGCCATGAACGACCTGCACACGATTTTTCTGCAATTCGCCTTTGCCGTTAAGGACGCGGAGAGCTTTGAGGAGCTGGCCGCCTATTTGCGGATGCTGCAGACCTATACGGGCCAGATGACCTATTGGATTGATCTGGCCTTTCCCTGGAGTCCCGTCTCTAAAAGATACGACGAGGTGATGGCCTGATTGCCTGTGGAGCCCCGGATGTCCAAACGCTTTGGCGCGGACGACCCAACGTTCCCTGAACGCCTGATGCCAACGCTCCGGCCGCCTGCGCAC